>CAYZSU010000097.1:0-7324 GCA_964480565.1 uncultured Myxococcales bacterium
TGTAGTCTAATAGAGGTTAGGCAATCTGGATATTTTTGAACAACCCCACAAATTGCTATTTTTCACCAGTCCGATTATATGTACATGACGATATTTTGCGAAGGCATTATTCCTTCAACTTGTGCATGTACACATCTACTGTTCAGTTCTTTTTTCTGGGTTGCTTCGTCGGCCTATGCGGCCTTCTCGCAATGACAAATTTCATCTACGATAGATGCTGGCAATGTAAGTGAGTTACTTGTTTGCCATTTCGTCACCCGCGAGGCAGATGAAATCTGACGAAGCAATCCAGAAAATTTGGCTTTTGACTGCATCCGGTGTCCTAAGTGAAGCCTCAACGTCTGGATTCATTTTGTTGGCTTACGGCTATCTCGCTAGTGACGCCATTTTGCTATATTTTTAGTTTGATGGCAGTCCCCTCATATGGTTTTTGATTTTATTCTGATAATTTATGCCAGCTATACGTATCATTTGACACATTGATCCAAAAAGGTCGGCTACTATTTCGCCACGGATCAATGACAATGCCAGTGTTTATTTTTTGATTATGAGCGGTAATTGCAATGGCATTGTGTTCTCTCCGTGTATTTTCTTTTGAAATAATACGATGATGATCCAATGATGATACTGATAATGCATCTAGTGATTGAAAAATATCATCCGTATAATGATGGCAAAGCCCGCGTTTTTTTATATTCATATTAATTAAAAAATTATGAAATCGCTGAAACGTGTGAACTTTATATGTGTGTGAAAGTTGATACATTGTTTGCACCAATGTTTTTGCAATCAGATCAGCCTCAGAATTTAATTGTTGGAAATTAAAATGAAGTGTTGTGTGATGGAGTTCTACAAGTGTTTGTTTTAACTGGCAAACGTAATTCCAAAATATCAATGCAGTATGAATACGTTTATAATGTTGTGTATGCCGTGAAATGCGTGATCGATGCATGTCTTTGTAATAATGTAAGGCGCTTTGCAAATACCCCTTTGGCAATGATAAATAAATAGATTGTTCTTCTTGCTTGAACTTAGCGCATATTATTTCTGCAGGCATATGCCTAAGGGCATCAGGAATGGTATAGCTGGAAAGCTGATATGCATATGCAGGGGAAATATATACTATTATATGATATAGAATGATAATAATGGGGGTGTTGAAAACCATCCATCTTCGGTATCTCTTGCGCATAAAAGCCCTGGGTTCTCATGTACTCTATGGCTATCTTATTTTTTGGATCGAAAACTGGCGGCGATGATTGTTTCCAGGGCCTCAATTTTATCTTTAAGAATATCAATTTCATGGCGTAATTGAGGCAACTCTTGAAGGCCAGATACCGCAGGTTTAACAGTGCCGTCGACAAAATGCTTCACGTGATTGATTTCTTTTGCACCAATTTCTACCAAATTTTTAAGTGCCGCACTGCCTCCTTGAATGATATGGCGAAAGGCGTCTAAAGGGAGCTCATTTGTTTTCTTCTTCTGTTCTTCGAAGATAATTTGTGCCAATGTAATGGATGTAATATCATCCTGACTCTTATTATCAATGATTTGTATGTCATGGCCTTCTTTAATCATATCGCTGATTTCTTCTAATGTCACATAGCATGAATGCTCCATGTCATATAATTTTCTATTTTGATACCGTTTTATTACGATGCGCAGTGGCTTAGTCATTATGTTCTCCGTGGTCGGTGTGTGGTGGATGCGTCATTTCAGAGTTCATCATGTTAATCAGGGTTTCAAATGCATTGGCTGCCATGCGGGTTACTTCAGGTTCTTTTGCAAGACTATCTATGAGCATGGATGTCGTTGATACTGTTTTTTTGAAAAAATCATCAACAGGAGATTTTTCCTGCGCTGGACAATAATCATGTGATTTTTGATGCAAATAATTTAATGCACCATGTGAGGCTTGCAATAATTCATATGTTGCACAGAGTAAATGCATGCGTGTGGATGACGGTTCATTTTTTTTTGTTTTTTTGCGTGGCATAATATCCTTAGTGCTGGCTTCGATCTTGTTTAATACGCAGCCAGATAATGATTGCAGTGGTTAGAAAAACGAGCAATGCATCCACCCAATGAAATGTGTGTAGATAATCAGTAAGTGTTGGCATAAAAATTATTTCCTTATCATAATAGTTTTTATGAATTTAATTTCGTATAAACAAAAGTCAATCAATTTAAATACAGGGACAATAGTGATGTACTTAACTTGGATTAAATACCCTTAATCATCAATACACATTGCGTCATTCTTGAGGCAATGCCTTCTTATAGGATAAGAAGCAGATCGGTTGGCTCTGTATGTCTTTATAATATAAATAGAGTAAAATAATATGAATATGAGCGATTAATGCAAAGATGAGAATGCAGATGATCATTGAAATAAATGGGCTGACAAATAATCCTATACTGCTTAGTAAAAAAATATATGAGCAGGGCAATTGCAATGTTTTAAAATGCCTAGCTAATCCCATTTGTGCGGGCAGGTTGCTATGCCAATGCGTACTGGCGCAAATACGTAAAAAAACAAATAATGTAATGATTGCAGTATAAATTCCCGTCCAAATGAGCGTTAATTCATGAGTAATGCCATATATAATGAATAAGCTGATAGCGATAATATCAGTTATTATTGGAATGATGCTCGTTGGATTAATTGGATTAAATAGTTGTTTATGGGTCATGATCAGATCAATGCTCACTTTCTATTATGGAGTGCCAATAAATCGCTTTTACAGTGTTCGGCACATGACTGAATTGATTTTCTGACAATGTAATAGAATATGGTCAATGTCATCCAATCGATGGAGTTGATCGGATAAATGATTGTATGCGCGTTGTGTTATTTTTAGATGCTCAATAGTGCTACTATCTTTTATTGTATCGATATAAGCGGAGAGTGCACCTAATTGAGAATGGACATTGTCCATTTGCAGAGTGAGTGCTTTTCTAAGTTTAGAAAAATCTGTTGCAGGAATAGTGGGTAGGATAAATTCATTAACAAATTGAGGAATACTAATTTGTTTATTTAAAGTGGGTGATTGTTTCATTAAAATATCTAAAAAAGCGAGTTGTTGATGTTGCTTGTTATGCGGAGTTGGTGCCTGGAGGCGATTTATGCCGTCTGTGCTGGCAGGATCATAGGGCAATTGAAACCAATCCATAATCATGGGATATAAATCCACAGATCGCATATGGGGAATTGTTTGTTTACGAATATCTGGGCCAGAGATCATCAATGGAATGTGCATATCTTGTTTGGTCAACCCACCATGATTTCCATTTTTTTCTTTATTTAAGCTATACGGTGCTTTTGTGGTAACAATAATATCGCCTGCTTGACCGTCGGACATCAGTTGATTAAGAGCAATAATTGTATCCGGATAATCAGTGTTTTTACTTTTTGCTAACCATGTTTCCGATGAATGGGGTTGATTGTCCAATAGGGATGTCATCGATGTGATTGTACTGTAATTGAGAGGGTCGCCCTTGGCGCGGTTAAATGAGTAGCTGCAATAATCATGATGTAAAATCTCCGTGCAGACAATATCAGCGGATCGATGCGTCATATCCATAATGCGGATATGATTATTGGCAATACGCATGATGAGGAATTCAATGGCATTCGAGTTGAATAATGTTGATGCTAAATCGACCTTATCTCCAAATCGATCGGTGATATTTTTGAGAACTTCTGCAACAGAGAGTGTGTTTATAAATAGTTTTGGGTTTAAATATAATTGCCCGGATGCAACGCCTCGATTATCTGCAATGACAGTATATTTCTTTTTTCTTGGATTTTTTTCTTTAACTAAAATATTGGCATGGCGTAGAATTTTTTTTAAGGAAATTTGTTTGCCAGTTTGATGCATGCCATGATCTGCGGATACAATAATATAGGTCTTATCGCGAATTTTCTTTTGAGCAAGTAGCTCTTGGAATTTGCTTAAAAAATGATCAAATTGAATTAAGCAGTCAATAACTTGTTGACTATGTGCCCCATGTTTATGTCCGGATACATCGATAGAATATAGTCCAACGAGGCTATAGCGAGGAATTTGTGCTAACGGTTGATTAAATAAATGCATAACATCATCAAATGCCAGTCTGTCAATTTTTTTTAAGTTGCCTGTGACAAATGTTGCCCACATCGCAGAGATAGGTAATGTAGGTATTTTAATAGTCGCACCTTTTTGAAATGAACTATAAATACTTGCTGTGGGATGACCATGGAGTCGATCAAATAATGTAATGGGTGGTGTGATTTGTGGGTTTTTTGAATGAATGAGGGATCGATAATTGATTAAATCAGTGTTTATATGATTATAATCGCTGAGCGATAAGTAATCGATGACCGTTGATTTTTCTCGATTAACTCGCAGTAAATGGGGAATGCCCGATCTGCCAGGAAATAATCCAGTGGCAACGGATTGATATGCTGTTGTGGAAGTGCTTGGAAATACAGTTACTGCAGTGTTTGCGATAATGCCATTGTCATTGAAAGTGGCTTTTATTGTGGGCAAACTATTGCTGGATAATATTTTTTGAAATGCCTGTGCATTCAGTCCGTCTAAGATAAAGTGAATAACGTATTTGTCAGATATATCCGCAGGTGAAGGGAGTTTTTTTTTGTCGATCGATTGTTTTCGATGAACTGTTTTCCTATACTTGCTGCTGCCTGCATTGCTGGGCAATGATATGCTAATACTCAATAGGAGTGTGATACAAAGACAATATAGGAGGGAGAATGTTTTTTTCATAGGTGTGGCTGTGTATCATTCGTATAATCTGACGTCAAGAATGGGGTTGCCCTATTACGCTGATATGTTGAGGAACTGTCATTGACCTTTCCTATTTCACATGCTACTGCCCGCTGTATGAGATTCCCATTCAAACAAACAGTTGCGATAGCGAAGTATACATATAAACAACGAAAAAAAGGCATTAAACGCTTTCCATTGGTGCTGATGCTAGAACCGCTTCATGCATGTAATCTGACATGTGGTGGCTGTGGTCGTATTCGTGAATACAAAGATCATTTAAAGGATATGTTATCATTAGATGCATGTCTACTTGCGGCAAATGAATGCAATGCACCCGTAGTATCCATTTGTGGTGGAGAGCCATTGCTTTACCCAGAAATTGATAAACTGGTGGCCAAATTGCTCGATCAAGGACGCGTCGTGTACTTATGTACAAATGGCCAAACATTAGAAAAACAGCTATCCTTATTTAAGCCACATCCGATGTTTAATTTTAATATTCACTTGGATGCGACAGCCAACACACATGATATGATTGTTGAACGTGAAGGTGCATTTGATAAAGCGGTTGCAGGGATTGTTGCTGCAAAAAAAGTGGGTTTTAAAGTATGTACCAATACAACGGTATTTAAGCAGAGTGATGTCGCTGATATTCGTCAACTATTTACTTTCTTAGAAGGTAAGGGTGTTGATGGTTTTTTGATTTCTCCTGGTTTTGATTATGGTGATGTGCAGGATAATGAATTCTTTTTAGATCGAAATGCGATTATAGAAAAATTTACTGAACTAAAAGATGTTACCGATGGTTCACGTATTTGGAATACACCGCTTTTCTATGATTTTTTGCAAGGAAAACGCGATTATCCATGTACACCATGGGGGAATGTTACCTACAATGTTTGTGGTTGGAAGGCGCCATGTTATTTAATTACCGATGCTCATTATGAGCGATATGCAGAATTTTTATCCAATGTAGACTGGGATAAATACGGGCCTGGAAAAGATGAACGATGTACCAATTGTATGGTTCATTGTGGGTTTGAAGCCTCGGTGGCATTGAGTGTTACGGATAATTTTCGTGATATGCTTCGTATGGGTAAATGGACACTCCTATAGTTCTTCAATTATTAAAACTATTCAAAAAAATACTATAGATGGGTATTTTGTAGGCACTTCCATTATATAAATAAAGGATATGACCGATGTCTCTAGCAATTATAGCTGCATTGGATGATGAAATACGTCCATTGCTCAATGAAATTAATATTGATATTACAATTCAGCAAAATTCCTTTTGTATTCGCAAAGGGATGATAAAAGGGCATTTAGTTTTTTTGGGTCGCAGTGGTATTGGTGCAAAGGCAATGCAGTCATTGTGCGATTACATGTGCACGCATGAATCCATTACATACATGCTTCATATTGGATATTGTGGTGCAAGTGATCCACGACTTGAAACAGGTGACTTGGTAGTGGCAAATCAATTAATATGTACTTCCACGCAAAAATCCTATGCGCCATTGCAGTCCAATGTTGGTCAGGTTCAGCAGATTTTACAGGAAAATAAATTGCGTTATAAGGTTGGTGGCATTGCAACCGTTGATGCTGCAATATCATCACCACATGAAAAAGCCTATATTGCATCATCCTATGATGCAATCGCCATTGACATGGAAAGTGCGATGCTTGCAATGCACATGCAATCGGCAAACATTGAGTATACGGTTGTAAGGGCTGTGTTTGATACTTTAGATATGCAATTGCCTGATTTTGAAAGTGCTTTGGATAATACTGGTAAAATAAAACCATTTTATATGGCAGGGCATTTAATTAAAACGCCCAAGGATTTACTTAAAATACCAAAACTTGCGACTGCTGCCAATCAAGCCAAGCAAAGTTTATATCAGTTTGTTCATGCATATTTAAATCAATGGGGAGGATGAAAAATATCTATCTATTTGGTATTTTCTATTTCCCCCATTAATGAAGTTCATCCAATTTATGCGCCTTTTATTGCTTCGACTGGGCATGAGTCCACACAGGCTGCGCAATCAATGCATTTTTCTGCATCAATCACATGCTTGTCATTTTTTTCTGAAATAGCTTCGACTGGGCAAGTAGATGTGCATGCACTGCAATTAATACAATCATCTGAAATAGTGTGTGCCATAAATATCTCCTTTAAATAAATGGATCAGTAACAATTGGTTATGCTCTCTAATATGCTTTGATAATGATTGCAAATGAATTTGGGTGTCTTTTTTTATCAAAAATATAAAATAGCTTGAAATATTTCTTTACGTCACATAATGATTTTCATCTAAATTTTTTGACTAAGGAGTACTTATGATACACACATCATTTTCCACGCAATTATTGGCATCCCGTCGCTTGACGCCCCTATCATCTCCTGCATATCGCAATGCAATGAATTTGCTACAGTGCCGGAAAAACCTGAGCAGCCCATTCTTACTTGCACCTAGTACAGTAAATTCAGTTAATTGACGGGTATAGTTTCTTACGTTTTATCCTGGCATCATCTGTTGTAAATT
>CAYZSU010000098.1:0-7010 GCA_964480565.1 uncultured Myxococcales bacterium
CATAAATCCGTAAAACAACTACTACAGAATAAAAATCTATCAAATCCTGCATATATCTTTGTAGTGCCAAATAAAAAGGGCAGAAATGCATACTCAGATATGCTTAAAAAACTTGAAAAAAAACATGCCTTTTATCGTGTAAAAGAAAATCCAGATATATACATTATCAAACCAATGCTCGGCACATCTGTTTTTTTTGACAATCGTACAGTCAATAACATTAACTGCGTATCTGATTTCCAATTAATGCTTGATAGCAAAATTTGATAGTATATTGCGCCTTATATCCCCGCCATGAATAGGCGAAGTTTTACGGTGCCTTTGATAATTTAATTGACAATCTGTATCCAGTAAGATACACTTTATACATGCTTGAAATTCAAAAAACAGATATATTTCAAAAGTGGGTGGATAATTTATAAGATATTAACGCACGTGCACGCATTTTAGCTAGAATTGAACGTTTATCGATGGGAAATCCTGGCGATGTTAAACATGTTGGGCAGGGAGTGTCTGAAATGCGAATTACTTATGGACCGGGTTATCGCGTTTATTTTAAAAAAATTGGGCATGTGCTCATAATTCTGTTAGCTGGAGGCACTAAACAAACACAACGAAAGGATATTGCAAAAGCATTACAGCTTTCACAAAATTCATAGGAGCTTTTATGGTTAAAAAAATAAAAATAACTCGATATGATGTTGCTGAACACTTACGGACCCCAGAAGATATGGCAGCATATCTCGAAGCATGTTTTGAAGAAAGTGATGGCGATGCAACTTTTATCGCCAAAGCATTGGGCGATATTGCGCGTGCCAAAGGTATGACTCAAATTGCTCGTGATACGGGATTATCGCGTGAAAGCCTCTACAAAGCTCTATCTGGGGAAAGAAATCCAACATTTGATACAATTTTGAAAGTGATCAGTGCACTTGGGCTACAATTACGTGCAAAAGTATCAATGACTTGAAATGTGAGCTGTTTTGCAAGGTTATTATATCCTCATTAGATACCTTTACAGGCCAATATGAGAGCTTTAACTTGACTGTATTTAAATGTTAATGTATAATTTATATATAATTAATATATAGCGCCCTTGCCAGTAAGCATTCTATTAATCCAAGAATGCCGACCCCAAGGGTTTTTATTATTTGAGGTTAACATGAAAATAGCAATATTAATTGATGGATCCTATTTTATAAAGCGATATAAACACGTTTATAGTAAAGAGCTTGATGCAAAAACAGTTGTAAAAAAAATGATGGAAATGAGTTGTAAACATGCAAGTAGTAGCACGCGGGACTTGACATCTATTTATCGGATTTTCTTCTACGATTGCCTGCCATTTGATAAGCGGGTTTACAATCCTATTTCTGAAAAATGCATCGACTATAAAAAAACCGATGTATATACTTTTCGTAACCAGATACATCATGAACTGAAGAAGCAGAGAAAAGTCGCATTACGTAGAGGCCATCTTTCAAATAAAGGCATTTGGAGTATTCATGAAGGAAAAGTTAAGGAATTATTAAAAAAGGAAATTCAAATATCTGACTTAAAAGAAAATGATATATTTTATAAAATCAACCAAAAAGGTGTAGATATGAGAATAGGTTTAGATATAGCCTCAATGGCTTTTAAAAAACAAGTTCAGCAAATTATTTTGATTTCAGGAGACAGCGATTTCATTCCAGCAGCAAAACTAGCAAGACGCGAAGGAATTGATTTTATTTTAGACCCTATGTGGAACCATGTACAGCCTGATCTGATTGAACATGTAGATGGTCTCAGAAGTACATGCCCAAAACCAGAGTCATTAAAATCACAATATCAGTGAATACTTTAAGGATATAGTTTGAGTACGATATATGCTCTTGTAAAACTTTTAGATAAAGAAGAACATGTTCAAAATTTTGTAAATGGCAAATTGTTCATGAATACTATTCGATCATTTAAAAAGTACAAGGATAAATCTGGTGAATTGCGAGGTGATAAATATGAGGGCATCATCGGTTTATACCAACCTAAAAAACTCAAAGAAATTAAGATTGGTGACCATATTATTCCAGCATCTGATCTAAGTTTCCCGATAGTTGTTCACAGCGAGCATCTACTAGACCACCATGTATTCTGCCTCTATTCACTAAATAGCCATGGCCACAAATCGATATCTGCTGAAACATTAGCTGAATTTCGACGTACATTAGAGCTACATGATTCATGTTTTGGTTTAGGAAAATATTGTGTAGTGATTTTAAATGCTTCAGAATTTATATCTCGTTGTAAATCTGCAATTAAAAAACTTAATTTTAAAGGAAATCTTGGATTGGTAGAATATTATGATGAGAATAAGTTTCATGGAAATATGACGAAAGGCAAGCTTGGATATCAAAAACGTAGCTTATTCGCACAGCAAAGAGAATATAGAATAAAAATTGATACCAATTCTTCTAGTTCAGAACCATATACATTGTATGTTGGCGATTTAAATGATATTGCGACTATTACAACTCCCGAAGAATTTAATAAAAATTTAAAAATAAAACTACCAGATGGGAGCCATACTTGACATCCTCACCGCCATGAATAGATGAGGTTTTACGGCACACTGGATAATAATATGCCTTTTCAATAGTGCGCTTTAAGCTGTAGTTTAGCTGCATATGGGGGATAAGCGCCTCTTGCTTGACATATCATATAAGGTATAGTATATTATTGGTATGTGGGAAATATATGAGCATCATTCGCTAGCTAGAAAATTATCTAAAATTCCTATTTCAGTGCTAAAACGATATGAAAAATGGAAAGATATTATTTATATTTCTGGCCCACAGGGGTTAAAGTCTATAAAAGGATTTCATGATGAAGCCTTAAAGGGACAGTGGAATGGTTATAGGTCTTCACGGCTTAACAAGCAGTTCAGAGTCATATATTCAGTCGTACATGAAGAGCTATATATCCTGCATTCCCGTGAAAAACATAACGAGGCAGGTGATTTGATTTCCAATGTCGCATAGATGTCGTACTGTTTCTTTAATGCCAGAGCGCTTATCCGCCTGATGGATGATAGCAGAAATACTCTTTCCTTTGTTGCTGCGCATTGTTATGTATGCCTCAATACATGACGATGCGAAAGATGACAAAATAAACATTAAACTCATAAAAATAGGGATATGTAGGTTGTTTGGCTGATTTCTCGTTATGTATTTTTCAGGAATGCAGGATATATACGTGTCATT
Organism: uncultured Myxococcales bacterium; assembly: GCA_964480565.1. Classification (GTDB taxonomy): domain Bacteria; phylum UBA10199; class UBA10199; order 2-02-FULL-44-16; family JAAZCA01; genus CAYZSU01. The sequence continues at coordinate 3,240 of CAYZSU010000098.1, forward strand.
GACATCAATGCGCATGACTATAGGAGAAAACAATAATGAAACATTATCGAAAAGCAAAGCAAACTGTTCAGGTTTCTGTTGGTGAGTCTGTGCGTATTATGAGAGAATTACAGGAAATCAGCCAGTCAGAATTGGCTGAGCTAACAGGCATACCGCAACCAACCATATCAGGCATTGAAAACAATCGAATCAATCTTGGCATTGAACGAGCAAAAATATTGGCAAGAGCCCTTAAATGCCATCCTGCAGTATTGGTATTTCCAGGCTGGAAAGTGGATCAATCATCAGCAGCTTAGGAGCAGGCCTAATCGTAAAATAAAACCAGACATAAGATATCTTATCCGACTTTAAAATAAGGTAGAATATTATTATGAAAAATTATTGTAGAGTTATCTAAGTACAAATTATCAAAAAAAGCGATTCGAAAAAATGCTTTATTATTTATTTTTATCGGTGCTTTATCGGACACTAGTGATATATTATATTAAACTTCCTGTTAAAAATCATCCGACTTTTCAAATGACATGACAAATTGATGCAGATAGTTTTTTGGGTATACGTTACCCTTACCCATTGAAAAATAGTGCAATACAGAGGATTCTAGAAGGTCGAAAAATTAATATAATTTTTTACATCGTGCGTAATGTTCAAATGTTCAAGTGCAATACTATTTGGAGTCCTGGGGCCACGCACAGCGAAATCCAGCGTAGAAGTAGTATGTTTCAGGCATGAAGCCTCGTTTTGCTACTCTCACGCTTTTCGCTTGCCTGCTCTCTTATTTGGATGAAGATGAAATGAGGACACGCCCTAGAAATAGAAGGTGACTTTCCATTAGATTTGTAAGATTTTAGTTATTTTTTAATGAAGCCCAGGCATAGATTCAATATACTCACGTCCCTTATCAGTTATTGAAAATAAGCCTTTACTGGTATTTTCCAATTTAACAAGGTCATGCTTCAGCAAAACACTGATAATTATGTTCTTTTCTTTCATGGAAATTCGTGGAGGAAATTTAGAATTATCATAATAACTTATGGATTCTTTTGATCTATAAAAACAATGCAATGTCTCCTTAGTTGTTGGCACTAGAAAATAATCAAGGTATTTAAATTCCCATAATTTATTTCCTTTTATCAACGTTTGAATTATATCTTTTAATTCTTCATCATCTAATTTTCTATCAGCAGTCTTTGATAAAATATCTGCTTCATTATATGGTATTTTTAAATCTTCTATTCCTTTTTGGCTCTCTATTTTAACGCTTGTATCCTTATATTTTGCTGTCACAGATGATAATTTTAATATTAAATCGCTTATAGGTCTTTTAAAAATAAAAAATAGTACACATGTTATGACTGGCCAGCTGGCAAATATTTTCATAAATTCAATAAAATACTTCATATATTATTCTCCACTCTCCAACCGCTTGCGTGCACTCAGTCGTTCCCGCACCTCAATCAGCGCACTGTGAAGTTTTTCTTCCAGTAATTCCTTTGGAGGTAGTTCGGTCCAATATTCCGCGACCATGATGTTGTCCTTCTGCATGTTGAGCAGTTCGACTTGTTCGGTGCCCGCTTCTGCACAAAGGATTAGTCCGATGGGTGCTTCTTCATCCTCCTGCTGTTCATATTTGTTAAGCCAGTTAAGATAAAGCTCCATCTGCCCTTTAAATCCGGCCTTAAAGCGGTCAATTTTAAGATCAATCGCCACTAATCGCTTTAGCTTTCGGTGATAAAAAAGGAGGTCGAGATAGAAATCATCCCCGTCAATAATCATCCGCTTTTGTCGCTCGACAAAAGCAAAACCTTTGCCCAGTTCCAGAATAAAGAGCTCCAGCTCCTTCAAGAGGGCACGTTCCAAATCCTCTTCCAGATAGCCGTCTTTCAGTCCAAGAAAATCGAGAAAATAGGGATCCTTGAAGTTCCCGTTAAGATGCTCTGCATCTGCCAGCACCAGTTTATTGTTAGAAATTTCGGAGCGTTCAAAGGCTTTGCGCTCTATCTGAGATCGCAACTTCCGTTTGCTCCATGTCGACTCAGCGGATTGCTGCAAATAGAATAGACGGGCGTGTTCATTCTTAAGCTTCAAGACTTCAATAAAGTGCGACCAGCTTAATTGTGACGCCAGCGGCGACACAATTTCGAAATCAGGAAACAGCTCGGCAAACTGCATCATCCGCCGCAAATTCCGCAGCTCAAAGCTTTTGCCATACAGCTCCACCAATTGCCGTGCCACTGTCCCGACAATCTGTTTCCCGTATTCTGCCCGCTCACCCTGGAGTACCTCTTCATTTATCCGTCTTCCTACATGCCAATAGGTGACGGTCAAAGCACTGTTTACGGCAGCGGTCGCCTGTTTCCGCCCCTGGTCGATCAGGGACTCTAAATCTCGAAGCAAGTCGCCGGAGTGTTGATTGATTAAGCTTTTTTTAAATTTATCATTCATAACTCATACCTCATCATTCTGATTCCATTATTCTTAATATCGGAATTGGTGCTCTTGTAGCAAATATACCCCGTATATTAGATACTATCGAAAATATTTTTAATTATATTTCCTGATTTTCAGGTATACCTACCCCTTACCTCGCAAAAAATAAGTTAATACAGAGCATTATAGAAGGTCGAATATAACCATTGAAAGATTTTCACACCAGGCCTGAAGCTAAAACAGTATTCATAGAATTTGAGAGAGATGTACGATCAATGTAATCAGAATTAACACCCATATACACGTTTTTACGTTAAGCGGACATAGGGGACATGTCAACACAAATATATTCATTAATAGGATTTATGTACTACCATACGTACTACTAATTGCATTCTTTTGAGACCACCCCCCTTCGGTTAATGATTAGAATAAATGCAATTAATAGCATCAAAGTAGGGAAATTATGTTCATTTTTGACTAATGTACATGATGTACCTACTTGAGCTCCCATGCCATTAAGCCCTTCATCCATACTTGATGCATCTTCGCCAAACTTGCTAACAATACGTTCATCCGTAATTTGTGATGTTCCGCCAGTCACAGAGCCCCACTCACCATCAAATTCTGGCAGTACAACAACCTCATCATTATTGTCTAACTCATCCCCTGCAAGTACTTGCTCTTGATTCATATCAATTTCTGGATTGTTTAGTTCAGCTATTTGCACCGAATTCGAATTGCCTATGCTATTATCACTCGTTGTATCAGGTACATGACCGATCGCGCTTGGCAGCTCAGATGGTGTCAATTGTATAGATGCAATACCATCAGCATTTAAATTCATTTGATCAGATATACTTGTTACATAAAATCGCTTATCTTGATGCTTAAAAATAAAATTATCACTCTCAGATACGTTCAAATCATCACATTCAAAAATACAGTCTGGTTTTTTAAAACAATGTAATTCACTACTACCTACACAAATATTATCATACGATAATATTTGCTTTATACTACAGCTAAAAGATTGAGTAATGTAAGCAGATTCATCGTTCTCTTTTTCAGAAACATTTAATGCATATACTTTTCCTTCGCACATCGGCGATAAACCGATAATTTTTGTAATAATTTTTCCACCAGATTCTACTTCTTTTTTTGTAATACCAATTTTTGATAAATCAAAAGAAACATCGTCATCATTGTTTACTAAAAAATAATTAAATTCAGACTCTGCTGAATCTGCATTATTGTAGACAGATATGTCCGATAGAAATAATTTCTTATACCAATTACGTAAAATAATTACCCATTTTGAGTGCGATTTTTTTTAGATGG
>CAYZSU010000099.1:0-6958 GCA_964480565.1 uncultured Myxococcales bacterium
CAAATGATAGTCGGCGTTATGCCTGTAACCTCATGTAGTCTAATAGAGGTTAGGCAATCTGGGTATTTTTAAACAACCTCTTAAAATTGCTATTTTTCACCAGTACCAAAATAGGGTTTTATGGATTGTCTGATTATCTTCTCGTTATGTGTTTTACGGGGATGTAGGATTCATTATGAAAAAGGACTGATATCGGGGAATGTCAATTTTCCGAGGTATATCTCGGAAAATCAATGTACATTTGTAAGATGTTGATATATAATGATTTTTATGGATAGAATCCTTCCAATATCTCTTAAAAAACAGTGGAATAATCCAAAGGGATTAATCCAAGTCTTTACTGGTCCGAGGCAGGTTGGAAAAACAACTGCTGCTATCACATTGATGGATGATGATATATCAATATATATTAGTGCAGACACTCCATTGCCGCCGACTGCAGATCTGATTGAGACGCATTGGAAAAAGGCCAGGCAGATCAATAGCCCTGAGCGAACATTGATTTTAGATGAGATTCAAAAAATTCCTCGTTGGTCAGAAATTGTAAAATATCTATGGGATGAGGATCAGCGATATCATTTGCCGATGCGCGTATGTTTGCTTGGCAGTTCATCCATCCTCATTGAAAAAGGGTTGTCTGAGAGCTTAACCGGCCGATTTGAAGTAAATTATTTTCCACATTGGACATATACAGAATGTTGCCAATGTTTCAATATTACATTGAATGACTATAGTATGGTTGGTGGCTACCCTAAGTCCTATGATTTTTTGAATGATAAGGCGCGTTTGGAAAATTATATTCAGCACAGTATTCTGGAGCCAACATTGGGGCGTGATATTTTAGCGCTTCATTCTGTGGATAAACCAGCATTGCTGCGTCAGTTATTCTGGTATGTATCCCGGTTGCCCTCCCATATTGTGAGCTATGAGAAGATACTGGGGCACTTGCAAGGCAAGGGAAATTCAGCAACATTGGTGCATTATGCACGTTTGTTGGAGGATGCTTTTTTACTTTGTTCGATTTCAAAATTTTCTCCCAAAGTACATCGAACAAAACGATCCATTCCTAAATGGATTATACCCAATCCCGGCTTGGTAGACGCATCCATCAGACAAGCGGGTGCTACTAAATTTGTTTTTGAAAATATGGTTGGTGCGCATATTGCTAATATTCTATTTGGTCGAAAGGATTATGAACTTCAATATTGGCGTGAGGATAAATGGGAAGTGGATTTTATCATCACACATTATAATGAACCTGTTTTGGCAATTGAGGTGAAAAGCGGTCGCAATAAAAAAATGCCGAATGTGGGTATGCTGGGGAAAAAGGGTTTAAGTTGTCCAATTATATTGATTACTCAGGACAATGTTGAATCATTTCTACATGCAATGTCCATTGATGATATTCTATTATTTGCAAGCGAGTAAATTTCCCGAGATATACTAACCTTCCTTAATAAACTCTTATGTCTTTGACTGCCCTTGGGAACGTCCATTTTTGGTGACAAACCAGAAAATGCAATGAGGGCACTCCCATAACTCCCAATATAAAAAACCACCCAATCACTATTGACTGGGTGGTTACCATTCATCTGCATTTAGGGGGAGAAAATGCAATTAATCAAAGGTGATATATCCATCAAAGAATTCTCTGAAATAACTTTCTACAGGTCTAGTCGTACCATCTTCCAATACAAATGGATCACCCGCTTCGATTGACATTTGATCTGCACTTGGTGGCGTTAAGAAGAAATTTCGTAAATCAATACGAATATTAGTGCGATGGGATAGACGTGTGTCACCATCCTCAGCTGAGCGAATCAAATCATCGATTGTGTTGAATAATGAATCATGACCGTCACTGCCGGACAACTCATCGAATATATCCGATCGGTCACCATCGATGATAATATTTCTAAGCGCTTCATCATATAGATGCAGTGCCTCTAAAAAACGCCTCCTGGATGATTGAATCAGCTCAGCATCAGTGAGTGTCAGGAAGGCTGTTTCATCCATTTGAACTTGATTTACTATCTCGCCAGTTCCATTTAAATCCGCGACAAGCTTTTCATGGTCAATATCACCATCTGTCATGACTTTATGTAGCTCAATACCAAAGTCGTATGCGTCAATCCAATCAAGGAGTACGATCCAGTGCTTGATGGCAGCTAAGAATATCTTCACATCATTGTTTAGAATAAGCGTATCTCTGTTCATATAAAACAGTTCTTTAGGCATATAGAATGAGAAGTAATTTGCATTGGCTGCGATTTCTAAATTTGCTTCCATACTCAATAAGGAATTGCGCGTACCATAAACTTGGTCTTTGATCATATCAATTGTTGCACTATTGTCGATTACACGGTTGATCAGCTTTAAAAATTGATCATACGGTGTTAAACTACCATATTCTCTTGTAAAACGGGCGAATGGTAATCGCGTATCCTGATAATGCCAGTTCGGATCATTGCGCGAAAACATTCCTTGAGCCCCTAATGTATAATCCATATCAATCGCAGGTTCATTTACATATCCGAGTAATGTTGTGATTTCACTTGTTTCAGGTAAGGATAAAAGTTGAGCCATAAAACAACCAAATGCCAGCTGTGAATTGGCTGTGTCTTCTGTTAGCCCCTCACAAAATTGCTCTTCTGCCAACGCAATATCCCTGGATTCAAGTGCCACCATGCCAAGATCAACGGCCTTAAATTCACTGGGATCATCCGATATCTCAGAAAATTTATACTCGATATCGACTGTTTCAAAATCAATTTTCAATCCAATATTGATGATATTATTGTCTTTATCCAGCGTAATAAAAATAGTGATGTGTTGATCATCTGAAAATTCAACATCAATGATCAAGGTGTCACCTTCTGTCGTAATGTCTGCAATTATGCTTTCAGATTCGGAAACATCTTTTAATATGCATTTCTCAGGAATTACGCATTTTCCGGCATTGGCTGTGGCAGGCGTGTGCTTGGTGACCAGCGCCTTTTCACTATCAATGAGCTGAACCTCATAATAGTCTTTGGATGCGTTGCTGCTTGCATCATCAGATGATCCTCCAGGATACAATGTAATCTTCACATCAGCGATATTTGGCGTGGGATTGCCTGCTTCAATGCCTTTGCCGCAGGATATGCTAAAGGCAAGTAAAACAAATAGTAAAAATGGGGTAAGCTTCTTCATGATTGTCTCCTATAATATTTATTTGTGTTTATTTGTATTGTTGGGTTGGCTGATTAAAAATTGGCAGAAGTGAATATGTCCGACAATTTCCTTGGGGTCCTTTTCATTATGTTCGATAATGGCATGAAGTGCCTTTCGAAATACTTGAATTTCCTTTTTGATGCGCTGAAATGTTTGATTGGACATGGCCGCTGTAATCGATGAGAACTCCCTTTGATCCGCTTGGTCTTCTTGTACGGATCGCTTTGCAAGTTCATTCATCTGCATGTGAAAATTGGTCACGGCAATGGACGCGACTTCATCAGGTGTCGATATCATGGTATCATTTCGCTGATAATTGCCATCACTATCCTTATATAATAGCTTTAGATGGGTCAGTTCTTTAATGGCTTGTTTGACGTCGCGTAAGCTAACAGTTGGTTTGCATTGGGACTGAATCCACTTATCATCTTTTTTAGCGGATGTGGGTGTTAAGCGTACAATTTCCAAAATCGCAACATAATACCAATGCGAGAACAGATTATACTGCGCGGTTTCCATGGGCTTTGCTTCAGAAAAATACTTGCTGCCCGCCAAACGCTGAAAATAGCGATCTTTTTCCTCATGTGTTTTGGCTTGATTAAATTTAACGAGCAATTCAAATAAACGAAATTCAATTTGGGAAAGTCCCAGTCCTTGGGCCACTTTATAGATGCTGCTATCTCCCAAATTGCGTTTGCCATCCATGACTAGCTTCAAAAAGCCAGATGACGCAATGCCAGCCTTGCGATTAAATGACCGGTAAGAAAAGTGCGGGTTTTTTTGCTTGATCGCAGTAAATCGATCTTTGATAAATTCGCGATAATCCGTATAGTCGGTGATTTGATTCATGTTTGTCTCCATACGCTGACTCTTGCATAGACTATCGGTTGGTTGCCAGGGAAAGTTGCTTTGAATTTGCGTTTATTGTTTTCTTTTGAAAACACCTTTGCTCAGTGATATATATAAATATTGTTATTTTTCAAGTGGTTAGCGTTGTATTGAGATGAGGTATGTATTTTGAAATAAAGGGATGTTGAAAACAATCGTTCTTTACGCGTTTGTAATCTTCTTTGATAACTGATAATTGCGGCTTCGTCCGTCGCCTTTTGCAATAATTAACTGCAATTTTATCAAATGATTGAAATCCTTTCTAGCTGTTTCATCAGAACACTTGTTTATTTTGTGATACTTTTTTGTGGTCATGGGCTCATTTGCTTTTAACATTATTTTAATTGCTTTGATCTGGCGTGGGTTTAGTTTCGAATAAGTGGTATTGGAAATAATTTCTTTGATATTGCTTATCTTTCGAAGCCTTTCGATTTCATTTTTTACGTCTATAATTTTTTCCAATAATGCTTCCATATAAAATATCAAAAAATATGTTAAATCATGATCATGTGTGTCAACATCTTGAATGGCTTTGTAATAGCTTGGGCGTTTGTGGTCAAAGTAGCTTGATAGCGATATCATATTAATAAATTTAAAACCGGAGTTAGCTAAAACGAAATTTGATAATGCCCTGGCTGTTCTGCCATTGCCATCATCAAATGGATGCACATGAACGAAATAGAGATGCGCGATTCCTGCTTTAATTAGAATATTTATATTTATGTCATTGTTCAGCCAGTTGGTGAATGTATCCATCATCGTATGAACTTTTTGAGCAGGCGGTCCTTCGTATACAACTTGGCCAAGGTTATTTAGAATGTATACAGGGCCATGTCGATACTGTCCCATGGTAATCGGATGATCATTGTGTGTATTTTCAGTCAATATATGCTGAAGCGTATATATTAATTCATGGGAAAGTGTAGTGCCTAGATGGTTTAGCACATACGTTAATGCCCTCTGATTGTTGCCAATCATTTGCAGGTTTTCATTGTCAGTATATGCTGGTTCTTTTTTTATAAATCGAAGCGCATCATCTAATGAACTTTTAGCACCTTCTATATGACTTGAATAATAGGCTTCATGGTTAAGTGCCTTGGTTATGATTTTCTTTTCCTGAGTTTTATTGAGTGGGAGTGCGTCTAAAAATCCCTTTTGTTCTGAAATCCGTGTTATTAATTCAATAAGGTATGGGGTGAGTAGATATCGAAATGCGGTTCCATTTTTACTGATGAGCGATATCTGTTCGAATTTATGTTTCCATTTAATGCACTTATCCTTCCAGAGATTTTCTGAGTTTTTTGAGCGATGCTCTATAAAAAACTCTTTTTTTGTTGGATGGTCACCGTATTGATATCGCATAACACTCCTTATGGGACTGGTGAAAAATAGCTATTTTAGGGAGTGTTCAAAAATGCCCAGATTCTAGGCAGACAACAAAATCAATGAAGGCGCATACATAAGAGTATGTAACTGAATTGAATTTGCTGGATAACACCGAAGATGGGTGTTTTTCAACACTCCCGTTAATCGCCAACTATTCGCCAATATTATAGGTGAGTAGTTGGCGATTGTCAAAAGGATATGTCGGCGGTTGATATAATCTTGGGAACACCCATCTTCGGTGTTTCTCCACGTATAACACCCATTAAGTCCTCACGTACTTGCATTGTTGCTCGGTCCTAAGGGTAAAGTCGCTGATTATGCCGTAGAACCGTTAGTAATTCGATAGAAGCCACGCAATTCTTAAAGCATTTTTGAACAACCCTACAAATTGCTATTTCCAAAGTCAGTCCCAATATAGGTCCAATTTCGTTCATTTGACTCATGAGAGTCTATCATGTAATGACGCATAATGTTTGACGCGTATTTCATTAGAAAACGCTTTTGTGCCTATTATTGAAAAAACAACGCAACATTTTGAATGGTCGATAATTGTTTGAAAGGATCTTTATGAGCATATCTAATATTTCAAGTCCGAATATTCGGCAATTGGCAAAAAGTGTCAGTGGAAACTCCGATCCGCAATATAATGCGAGCTGTCCACAAACATCTACAGGACAGCGTTGTGATATAAATATTGAAGGAGATAATTATACGCTTCACTGTGATAACTCTCGCTGCAGCATAGAGAAAGATGTATCAGTATTTCAAATAGCTGCAGGCATTGCATTTGCACCACTTGCGCTGCTTACTGGATGCAATATAAATGATGAGAAGTATTCGCGTACGGTATTTGATGCACGGCTTCGAGATGCGGCATTAATGGACAGTCGTATAGTGGATACAGGTTACGATGTGGGTGTGATTGCTGATCAAGGAAATGATATGACTATGCCAGATCAGCAGGTAAACGATGCATCACTTGATCGTGGCCAGCCTGATCGTGCGGATATGGGTGTGGATCAGAATCCTTTGGATGTTCACGCAGATATGCCGGAACGACTGGATCAAGGCTTGCCTGATAGTGGATCAGATGTTCAGATTGACGCTCAACAAGCTATCGATGCATTGACTGTGGATGCGCAGCCAGATAGTGCACCGATTATCCCTGATGCAGGCATTGAACTCACTTTATGCTCTGGCTATGCATTTTTACCCACAGCTAATGATGAATGCGATGCGCTACGCGAGCAAGGCATTATGCCATCGGAAGTGCGTATGAACTGGGATTTATCATGGGAAGAGTTTTTTGATGTTGAGAATGAATTGGCTCTTCTTGATGTACAAGCAGAGGCTGTCGATGGAACATGGCTGAGTGGTTATGAAAACTTTTCCATGTATATTCAATCGATAAGAAATACTAGGGCGTGTCCTCATAAGAGCTTCATCCAAATAATCGAACACGCAAGGTATA
>CAYZSU010000100.1:0-6779 GCA_964480565.1 uncultured Myxococcales bacterium
TTAGAAGGCAGCTGCTCTATCCAACTGAGCTACGAGCGCAAGTGGGTGTAGTGCTACACTGAAAGGGCTAAAAAAGGCAAGTGAAAATAGGCAGTTACCCATTGCAAGCCTACCTGTCCTAAATAAGTATTTTTTTACACAATTATTTAAATATCATATCAAACAGTCGATTTTTATTTTACATCTGCATTTCAATGATTACTATATTGGTAGTCATGAACTGCCCAAAAAACAGACATTTTTTATGGAGTTTCCACCCAAAGGAACGCAAATAAATTGCACTAGCTACATAATCTACCACAGTTAGGTGCTTCAATGGACAATTTCATTCAAGGAGACACATATGTTCATTATTCCACATGCAATCACAGAATCAGCTGCCACCCTCCCAAAACCAATCTATCAGAAATCAAGCAATCTAGGAATTATTGAGATATTAATTGGCTTAACTGCTTTTTTTATCATTTCCCTTATATTTCGACCGCAGCTCACACGAGCGTTCAAACGATTTAAAAAACACTATTTCAAGAAAAAAAACCCCTTTGGATTTTCCATCATTGAAATGGTTATCGTTATTTTAATCCTTACATTAGTCGTAATCGTCACATACCCCTATATAGCATCACTCAACAGTGAGGCAACCCTTGCTCAGGAAAATGGTATCATTGGATCCATTCGCGGCGGACTACAATCCTATTATACCCAATCAAAATTAATCAATCGTATTCCAACATACCCACAATCATTAGATAATTCTACTGGCGGTAATGCTGCAGTCACAAACCCCCTATTTAGCATTGTCCTATCAAGTCCCATAACAAAAGAGTGGAGTAAGTCCGGACAAATTTATACTGGCCCTACTGAAAACACCTATAGTTACAATCCTGAGAATGGAACATTTCAATTAACATCTATCGCTGAAGGCAATATTGTACAGATACCGTTTAACAATCAAAATCAATTACTCCCACTTCCTTTTTCTGCAACTACCATAGGCAATACTACAATAGTTGACGGTATTTATGGCGAAGCAATGAAGTTTGATGGAATAGATAGCGTTTTACAAATTTCTCATTCAGATCAATTAAATTTAACCGATCAAGGTACATTGGAAGCCTGGATTAATATGGAAGAACATATTAATTTTGCCGGTATTATTCATAAAGGATCAAAGCGAAATTTTTCAGATGAAACATATACATGGCAATTTTGGAACAATAATCGCATGTTATTTGGCTTATGGGATGAAAATAATCGTTTTCATTCATTACAAACAAATACGCAATTCTTGTCCAATCAATGGTATCATGTGGTAGCAACATGGGATGACAGCGGTATGAAAACATATATTAATGGGCAACTCGACAGCCTAAATCATCGAGATATTACAGCCAGACAGAGTCAAGGAGATGTATATATTGGTGCACAATATGAAAATTACTATAACCCAAATTGGCGTAACTTGCCATTTAATGGTATTATTGATGAAGCTAGAATATACAATCGAGCATTAGCTGAAGAGGAAATACATAATAATTATCAACAAATTGCCCCATAAGGGGACAAGCATAAAATAGATATTCCCACTTGAACCCCGCACAAAACATCTTTTTCCCTTGCTTTCCCTTCCCCAGGATGATAGTTGCTCACAGCTAAATATATAGGAGTTATTTATGAAAAAAGAAATTCATCCAAAATGTGAAAATGTAACCATTAAATGCACCTGCGGAAATGTCATTGAAACCACATCAACGCTATGCAAGGACTTTACCGTCGAACTATGCTCTAATTGCCATCCATTTTTTACTGGCAAACAACGCTTAGTGGATACCACAGGGCGCGTGGAACGATTCCAAAAGCGGTATAAAAAGTTTGAATCGCTTCAAAAACAGTAGTCTCTGACACATCATGTTATTTAGCCCGTGAGGTTTACCCTCATGGGCTTTTGTATATATGAGAAATTTCTTTTCTTATCTTAAAGCAGTCTCATTTTGGAGATATTATGTTTAAAAGACTTGATGATGTTGAAATACATTACAATGAACTCACCGATCAACTCGCACAACCAGACATCATCGCTAAGACGTCTCTCTATCAGCAATTAGCCAAAGAACGTGCAGATCTCACAGAGCTAATGGATACATATCGATCCTACAAACAAATTGCACAGCAAATAAATGATAATCATAGCATTATTAACGATGAAGAGGATGAAGAGTTGCGAAATATTGCAAAAGAGGAATTGCCCGAATTGCAAACAGCATGTGATGATCTTACCAAACAATTAAAAATACTACTACTTCCCAAGGATCCCAATGATGACAAGAATATTCTGTTAGAAATCCGAGCAGGCACAGGTGGTGATGAAGCTGCACTTTTCGCGGCGGATTTATTTCGCATGTATAAATTTTTTGCAGAACAAAAAAATTGGAAAGTAGAAATCTTAAGCTCCAACAGCACTGGACTTGGCGGCATCAAGGAATTAATTGCGCAAATCACCGGCCAAAATGTATATAGTTCATTAAAATATGAAAGCGGTGTTCACCGTGTGCAACGCGTGCCAGACACCGAAACATCTGGTCGAGTTCATACATCTGCATGTACGGTTGCGGTCATGCCAGAGGCTGAAGACATTGATCTAAAAATTGATGAACAGGATTTACGCATTGATATTTATAGAGCATCAGGACCTGGTGGACAGGGTGTCAATACAACAGATTCCGCTGTTCGAATCACCCATATTCCAACAGGTGCAGTCGTGGCATGTCAGGATGAGCGCAGCCAACATAAGAATAAAGCACGTGCCATGAAAATATTAAAAACACGTATATTGGATATTAAAATTCGAGAACAACATCAAGAACGCAGCGATGCGCGTCGGTCAATGATTGGATCTGGCGATCGATCTGAAAAAATTCGCACCTATAATTTTCCTCAAAATAGACTCACTGACCACCGCATTGGTTTAACAGTACACAATTTACTTCAAGTACTGGACGGTAAATTAGAAGATATTCTCGTTCAAATTCGCACATCATTTCAAATGGAAATGCTTAAGAGCCAATAATGATCATTCAAGAAGTTTTAACTACGGCTATATCTCAATTAAACGCTAAAGGCATTTCATCTGCGATACTAGATGCACAATTACTTCTCGCACATACATTGCACTGTTCCCGTAGCAACCTAATTGGTCATACCCATACCCCCATCACCCATGATCAAAATACCTTATTTCAAGCACTGATTGCAAAGCGCTGTACACACATACCCATTGCATACATTACAGGCAAAAAAGAATTTTGGTCGCAAACATTAACAGTCACTCCAGATGTTTTAATTCCACGGCCTGATACGGAAATACTCGTTGAAACCGTATTGTCGCATTTACACGATCATACACTACACTACAATATTGCGGATATTTGCACTGGCAGCGGTGCCATCGCATGTGCACTTGCAAGCGAGCTATCCAATGCCCATTTTATATTATCTGATATTTCATCTTCTGCACTATGCATTGCTGAAAAAAATATCGCTAGCCAAACAGAAAATTATCAATGCATCCAAGGCCATTTACTCACACCTCTCATGATCTCCTGCCCCTACGACATCATCACCGCCAACCCACCATATATTGATATTGATGATTACCACAGCCTTAGCCCCGACATTCATCATGAGCCAAAAGTGGCTTTGGTGAGTGATAAACATGGGCTTGACTTCATTTATCAGATTATCTTAGATGCACCCAATTACTTACAGCCAAAGGGTGCAGTACTGATAGAAATTGGAGATAATCAAAAAGAGGATGCACTCAATTTTGCAATACAAACAATGACATATACATCTGTAACCTGTATTGATGATCTAAGTGGCGCCCCACGAGCTCTCTATTTAACAGTATAGTTGCTATCCAAGTGGCGCAAATAGGTATTTCTTGCAAGTAATTTCCGCATTAAAAACAAACATGTGTAAAGGATATTAATATGGAAAAATTATGCATAACAGGTGGGCAACCGCTCAAAGGAACAGTAACTATCAGTGGTGCAAAAAATGCCGCATTGCCAATTATGGCCGCAAGTCTTCTGGCATTTGGCAACCACCGCATTGAAAACATACCTGACTTACGGGATATACGCACAATGGTTGAATTATTAACACATGTTGGCGCATCAGTGACCAGAGATGACAATGCACTAATCATTAACAATCGCCATCTAAGCGGCCAAGAAGCACCCTATGATTTAGTGAAAACAATGCGTGCATCTGTATTAGTGATGGGACCACTATTGGGACAACTCCGACGCGCACAAGTATCATTGCCTGGCGGATGCGCGATTGGCGCCAGACCCATTGATCTCCACTTAAAAGCATTGGAACAAATGGGTGCATCCGTTGAATTAAAAGATGGATATGTGGATATTTATGCACCTCACTTGCATGGCGCGCACATTGCATTTGATAAAGTCACTGTCACTGGCACGGAAAATATCATAATGGCTGCGGTATTAGCTGATGGACAGACAATCATTCACAATGCAGCAAAGGAACCGGAAGTCATTGATTTAGCCAATTACCTCATTTGTATGGGAGCAGACATTACAGGTGCAGGCACAGATATAATTATTATTAATGGCGTAAAAAAACTAAACCCAACACCCTATCAAATTATACCCGACCGTATTGAAGCCGGTACATTTTTAATTGCAGCAGGCATGACCCATGGTGATATCACTATTCAAAACTTCCCCCCCCATATGCTCGACGCCTTAATTACACGTCTTCGTGATGCAGGCATGACCATAGATATCACTGGCACTACCGCACATGCATCTGCTGGCAAGGAATTAAAACCAATCGATATTACAACCAGTCCATTTCCAGGTTTTGCCACAGATCTTCAAGCACAATTTATGGCATTAATGACTTTGGCCAATGGAACATGCATTGTAAATGAAACTATTTTTGAAAACAGATATATGCATGTCCCTGAACTTGTTCGCATGGGTGCAACTATCAGCGTTGAAGGCAATCGCGCTGTCATTAGAGGCGTGCCAACGCTCAAAGGAGCACCTGTTATGGCAACAGACTTGAGAGCCAGCGCATCACTTGTACTTGCAGGACTTGCAGCCAAAGGTACCACCGAAATCCATCGTATTTACCATCTTGACCGCGGATATGAGAATATTGAGCATAAATTAAAGGAATTGGGTGCAAACATTGACCGGCAACCAGATACTATGATATAATATTCATCATTAATATTGAAACCAATGTAACTGTTTACGACTCTGATATTTTAAAACAATCTCATATATCACTATCACCAGGGGAATTACATGCTACTCATACCACATATGTACATTCGAAATCAGAAACTCGTCTACATTGACAATGCACCAAATACGCTCTTTTCCCCAGATCCAATTGAAACAGCCAAACACCTGGAATCCGCAGGAATTGAAGGTATTTTATGCACGGATTTAAATATTAGTCCTGTAGAGCAAAGCCCTAATTTATCTATTATCAAGCAGATTCATAATGATTTTAATATGGGAATTTATGTATCTGGAAACTTTAAAACAGAAAAAGAAATTGCATATTATTTGGATGCAGGCATTGAACTTATTGTGCTTGATTCCATTGCATATCAAAAACCAGATTTTGTTGAAGTGGTATCTGAAAAATATCCCAGCCAAATTGCCGCACATATTGACGTAAAAAACAATCGCGTCATTATTCCTGGATATGCAGTTGTCTCAAACAAAACTGCTTTCGATTATGCAGAGTCATTCATTCAAAAAGGAATTCGCTATATTCTATACTCTGATGTCAGTGCTGACGGGCATATGCATTTAGATAATTTCCAAGCAATTTCAAAATTTTGCAATGAAACCACTGCACGCATCATCATTACATCTGAAATACAATCCTTATCTGATATTGAAAAATTAATTCAACTCAATATAACACGCATTCAGGGACTTGTACTTGCGAAAGCTTTATATGAAGAACGCATTGATTTGCGCGGTGCAATTACAATGGTCAATGATTTGATACTATCGCGTGGCAGCGATGTCACTCTAACAGAAATGTAGGTTTCCATCATGAATTGTATTTTTTGTAAAATTATTGACGAACAAATCCCTGCAAATAAAATATATGACGACGAGCAAATACTCGTATTTCATGACATTAACCCGGTAGCCCCATTTCATATATTGATCATCCCTAAAAAACATATTTCGAGTCTTGCAGAACTGCAGGCTAACGACCAAGAACTCATGGGGTATATGCTGACAAAGGCTAGCGAATTGGCCAAACAATTGGGTATTTCAGATAGCGGCTATCGCACAGTCATCAATACCAATGCGCATGGTGGTCAAGTCGTTGAACATCTCCACATGCATGTTATTGGTGGTACGCAATGCGGCACTATGATTTAAATAGACCTCTTTCGTAACTTCGATCTAAAAACGAGCTATCGTACCAATACATTGTCACTTGCGAAAAATAAAGTGATGAAGAAATCCCAAGCTGGATCGCCACGCACGCCCTTCGGGCCTTCTCGCGATGACGAACTAAGCCGGTTTGGACCGCTCGCAATGAGAGGCGAATCTGAAGAAAATCAGACTCGACTAAGCCTTTGAAAAAAAAGGTGTGTCAATTCTTTTGTGGGACTGTTGAAAAAGGACTAAAAATGAAAGAATGTGCGATATTCGCCTGATTTTTTTGAAATAAAGCGATAATCACTTCTTATAATGGCCATTCCTGGC
>CAYZSU010000101.1:0-6711 GCA_964480565.1 uncultured Myxococcales bacterium
AACCAGAGCCGATCCCTTACAGGAATGCAAGGGACGGGTCCATTTCATTATCCCGTCCCATGAACCGTGATCCATTGGTATTGCAGCACTTGTGGGTCATTTCTGTATGACTGGATGCCCGATACATGCATTCGGGCATGACAGGCGTTTACGGTTGTCATCTCGTCCCGTGAGCTGGGATCCATTGGTATTGCAGTACGTACTTGGGCTTTCGGATTAAGTCCGAATGTGATGTGACATCAGTAATGATTTAAATTTACATTACAAAAACGAGGAAAGTACTGTTAAATAAGCAACTCCCGGGTTCTTGTTGTCCGATAATAATAGTGATGGGGCAATTGACTTGGAGTTCTTATGGCAAGCAAGTACTGCATCAGGCGAGAATATGTGGGTGGGTATGCGTGGGAAGAATTAAAAAACAATATTCCAACAAGGCATCGACGACACCTTTTTAATGATGGCTGCCTAGATAATAACGATATTCGAGTAGTACTCGATGCCAATCAAAATCATAAAATAGATATAAATGATTTTTCAAAACTCTCTACATATCGATTTAACAGTATATACCGCTTCTTAAAAAAGCATCATGTGGATATATATGCGCATGTGGCAACGCATTTGCCGGATGATTTTTTTGATCAGTATGCGAAAGATCCCTCTAAATTTCATTATTGCTTGGATAGTGAGCGCTTTGTTAAAGCGCTGATGCAGGAAGATGCACGTGTATTTGAGCGACTACCCAAAAAATAGCGTTTCAATAAAGATATTGCGCTCCTTGCTGTCAGTGAGTCGTCATTTGCATTTGAGCTATTATCCAAAGAATTGCAGGTTGATCGGGATATTGTTTTAGCAGCTGTAAGGCGTGACGGGCGTTGTTTAAAAGATGCGCCAGATGTATTTAAGGATGATTGCGAAATCGTCATGGCTGCCATTAAATCGAGTGGCAGTGCCTTACAATTTGCATCAAAACGTCTACAAAATGATGATGAGATTGTTCTAAACGCTGTGAAAAACAGCGGATTTGCCTTGGAGTTTGCATCAGCCAGGCTTAGAGATGATGAACATATCATAAAAACAGCAACTGCAATGTATGGCGGTGCATTGCAATATGCATCCGCAAGATTGCAGGATGACCGTGATATCGTGGTGGAGGCTGTGAGGAAATACCCACGGGTCATTCAATATGCATCTGCACGTTTGCAAAATGATCGGGAATGCGTATTTCAAGCGATAATTAAGGATGGCATGAGTATTCAGTATGCATCTGATCGATTAAGGAGTGATTCTGATTTAGCATTTATCGCCGTGAAGCAATGTGGATTAGCATTGAAATATTTGCCTGAGAACTTACGGAAAAATAAGCGCATTGGTTTTGCGGCAGTCTGCCAAAATGGTGAGGATGCTGAGTTTATGCATGAGTCATTAAAACGCGATCATGCGTTTATGAAAAAAATCGCCTGTGAAGATTATCGGGCAATCAAATATTTGCCCGAAGAAATTAGGTCCAATATTTCGGTGATGAGGCAGGCTGTTAAACGCGATGCGCGCGCATTTGAGTATGTATCTGAACGCTTGCGCGATAATAAAGGTCTGACATTAACAGCTGTGAATCAGGATGGGCGATTGCTACAATATGCATCTGAGCGCCTTCGCGATGATGTGGATGTGGCGCGAGTAGCACTCAAACAAACAGGCGAGGCATTTGAATTCGTATCGTTGCGACTATCCAACATGGCGGATATCGTCTATTTGGCGATGAATGGCATGGGCCAAGACTTGGGCGCGCTATCTGAAAATTTAAGGGATAATGAAAAGATAGTGATGCTCGCAGTCATGCAAAATGGATTGTCACTGGAATACGCATCGGCGCGCTTGCGAAATAATGCGGATATTGTACGTGCTGCGGTGATGCAAAATGGCTATGCATTGCAATATGCATCTGCAAGATTGCGTGATGATGTGGATATCGTGCGGGCAACTGTCATGCAAAATGGATTGTCACTGGAATACGCATCGGCGCGCTTGCGAAATAATGCGGATATTGTACGTGCAGCAGTCATGCAAAATGGCAATGCCTTGGACTATGCATCCAGAAAATTGCGGGCAAGTAAGCGTATTGCGATGATTGCTGCTAATACAGGTATTGGTTTTTGGGAGTATATACCGCCAAACTTGCAGTATGACCCAGATATTATCCGAGCGATTATTCAAAATAATTTTATATATGGCATACCCAAATCTATCATTGATCGCATTTCATGCGATGAGGATTTGATGAAGCTTGCATGTGAGCATGATCCATTATGGCTGAAAGAAGCGAGCGAGCGTATTCGCGATAATGCCGACATTGTGCGTATATCTATTCAGAAACGAGGAATAAGTTTAAAGTACGCATCTGAACGCCTGCGTGATGACCAGGAGCTTGTCATGTTGGCGGTTGAACAAAATGGTCATGCATTGGAATCTGCATCTGATAGGCTGCGTGATGATGATGCTATTGTTATGGCAGCGATAAAAGAGGCAGGCTATGCATTGCAGTATGCATCTAAACGATTGCAAGATGATGCTGATATTGCCAGAACTGCCATATTATTCGGAAGAGGCTTGGCTATCAAATATATATCTGATCGGTTAAAATCAGATAGCATATTTTTAATATCCATTCTTAATCAGCAATCATCAATATTGCACAAATTGGATATGACTATACTCATTCAACAGCCATCATTATTGTATACGCTTGCATGTATAAATTTCAATGTGCTTGGGCGATCAGGTATACCATCATCATTGCAACAGCGCATGTGGCGAAAAATCGTTGATAATAAAAGCAAACTTTTTTCAAAGGCAGGTATTCCTGATTCAGCATTGAGATCATATTCGGACTTTCAAATCCATTTGCGCAGCAAACGAAATATCGATTTTATCGAGAGATTTGCATCTATTGATAGTTTGTTGCATGTGCTGATCCAAAATCCCGCAGCGAATAATCGCAAGCATGCGATTATCATTTATCCCAAAGTCGATCATAATGGGGCATTTGCATCCTATGCGAGTGTTGATCGCTATCATGCACTTGGCTATCGCGTGGACTATTATGAAGCGCGTACAGAAAATGATGCAATGAAGGCATTGTCACGATTTACAAAAAATAGCACGCAGCCCGCGGACGTGATTGTTTTGGGCGGGCATGGGTCGAGTGCATCCATTGCTTTAAGCGATATCGACTTGGGGTCCGGTGGTAAAATGATGCGCGAATGGCGATATCTGGATGTTAGCGATTTTAAGAAAAAAAGCGACGATGAGCCGATAGATATAGATTTGCACACATATATTAAGCCAATGGGGGATATCATTTTGGACTCCTGCTTAACCGCTGCTGGAAAGACGTCCAATCCGGAAAATTTAGCTAATGTAATATCGCAAACAATTTTATCGGGAGTTATGTTGCATGCGGCGAGTCAGATCATCAATATCAAGTCCATTGATGTGGATGATAATGGGCGACCTGCCATGACATGGAGTATACCAGAGTCGCTATATGTGGTGCCAGGAAAAATGAATCAGTAGGTTAAGGAAGTGCAAATTCATTATACAAATGCCTGATTATGAATATGCAGCGTCATTGTCACCGTTAATGATTCTTTGTAAGTAAACGAAACTGTCTTTGGGATCACCCGTCTTCGGTGTCAAACCAGCAAATCCAACTCAGTACCATACTCTTATGGTTGCGCCCTCATTGAATTTGCTGGTTTGCGATGTGACAGCTTGGGTGATTGTGTCACTCAAGGCAACACTTTATTAACTTAAAAATAGCTGCAAGAAATTAAACAAATAACCAATTGCGATAATTGCGATCGTGGTAACACCAAAAAAGATAGCAATTAATTGTAGTTTCATGGCACGTCGTAGCATTATGGCTTCTGATAAACTTAGTGCGGCAATGGCCATCATAAATGCCAGTGCAGTGCCAAGTGGAATACCCTTTTGAAATAGTACAACCGCAATTGGCACAATGGCTGCGCAACTGCCATACATAGGAACGCCCAGAATTGTTGCAATGGGTACAGAGAATATGCCTGTTTTACTCATGATGGATTGGATAATTTCCTGAGGTACATAGTTGTGGATAACAGCGCCAACGCCAACACCGATGAGTACCCAAATCCATATTTTTTTGACAATAGCAATGGCTTCATTATACCCAAATTTTAAGCGATCAATAAAATTAAGTGGCACATTATCATTTGCCGTGTGTTGTCCGACAAAATCATCTACTAGGTGTTTTTCAAGATTCATGCGTCCCAATATTATGCCAGAGAAAATGCCGATAAATAGACCACAAAGAACATAAATCACTGTTATTTTCCATCCGAAAAATCCAAGCATCAAGACGACCAGGTATTCATTGATTAATGGTGATGTGATGAGGAATGAAAATGTGATGCCTAATGGGATTCCTGCTTTCAAGAAACCAAGAAATAAAGGGATGGACGAACATGAACAAAATGGAGTGACTGCACCGAATAATGCGGCAAATACATTCCCGATACCGGATTTTTTTGTCATCCATTGTTTTATTTTTTCTTGCGGGATGTATGTTCGGATAACCCCGATGATCGCGATGAGAAAAAATAGCAAAAGCATGATTTTTATGGAATCATATATGAAAAAATTGATGGCCTTTCCTATATGAGAGGTGTTGCTTAGATTCATCACATCATAGGTGAGCCAGTCGATTGACTTTAACAACACGATGAGCCTCCGTTATTCTTATTACCACAACAGGATTCTGTATTGGCCTTATCGACCATTTTTTTATCCACTTTTTCAATGAGCCTGGAGAAAAAGCCTTTTTTCTGTGTGTTTAAGGAGTCAGGGAGGGTGTCGATAAATAGTTTAATTTGGTCACGGGATTTTCGATAGTAGTTTAATTGGTCTTCTTTGGATGCCCCTTTTTCTGCGAGTTTTTTTGCTGATATTGAGGGATCATCAAAGTGGCTATGGATGATATGGGTAGCTGTGGGAAATGTGGGGCAGACATCATTGGCATGATCACATACGGTAATGACATAGTCAAAATGAATGGATTTAAATTCGTCCACATGCTGGGATTTGTAGTTTGAAATATCAATGCCAACTTCATTCATTATTGTCACAACATCGGGGTTAAGTCCGTGAACGTCCACTCCTGCGGAATAAGTGGTTAATTGATCCGGTTTTAAATGCTTGGCCCAGGCCTCTGCCATTTGGCTGCGGCATGAATTACCGGTGCATAAAAATAAAATAGTGTACTTTTTCATATGATCATCTCCATTTAAATAATAGTGAATAATTGTTTGAAATTTTCGAGTGTTTTTGGTTCTAGGCAGTAGCACATGGATGGCCCACTGATGCTGCCTCGAATGATTTTGGCATTTTTTAATACTTTTAAATGTTGTGACACAGTGGCTTGAGATATGGGTAACTGATCGACGAGTTTTCCGCAAATGCAGCCATTTGTATTTTTGAGAATGGAAATAATGCGAAGCCTGATGGGGTGGCCAAGTGCTTTGGCAATTTTGGCAAAATCATCATATTGCACATCTGGCAGATGTGTTGATGATGGAACTTGTTTGGTAGGTATGCATTTGTTTCGATTTGTCTGCTGCATGAGATATCTTTTATCGTAATTTGACGATAAAGGCAATATTTTTATTATGGGACTGTCATCAAAATAGACAATTGGTGAGCAGTTCCATTATGTCAAAACATTGTCGTCAAAATATCGTCATATCATGTGAAAATTACCCTTTTGGGAGATCTATAAATATAATGATATATTTTATAGTATATATTTAAAATAAAACGATTTAAAATCAACTAGTTACAATTCATTTGACCTGGGTCGAAAAAAACATATAATCAAAAACTGGCATTTTTCTTGCAAATACATCACATCAATGGATTAGGAGACTTTATGAGTATTTCAAGAGATCACATTAATAATAGATATATATATACGATAAACATAGTATTCATGACGCTATTTGTAATGGCATTTTCAAATATAGCCATGGCAGATACGCATTATGTGGCGACTGATGGCGCGGATAGTGGCGATTGTACGGGCGTTGCTTGTTTAACAATAGCCTATGCGGTGACTCAAGCTGTTGATGGCGATACAATCGATATTGCAGCAGGTAATTATGATATTTCAGCTAGCATTGCTCCTGGTGCGGTGAATTTAATCTTCCAAGGTGCTGGTGTGACAGGTAGTGATATAACCAGTATTACAGCAACGAGCGAAGTGGATGTATTTAGTTTTGGTAATGCGGCTATTGATAATACTACGATTGTTCAAAATTTGGTACTTATGGTATATGCCGGCAGTGTCTATGGTGTGGATAATTTAAGTGACCTTTCTACACCTATTATTCAAAATAATATCATTTTAGGTGGAAATAATTCAAGTGGTACACCCGTTCGCTCCTATGGGGGTACGATTCGAAATAATATTCTACTGGGTGGTGCCTATGGTGTGAGTGGTGCGAGTGCTCCGTTTGTAACAAATAACACAGCGATCAATGCGAGCTCATATGGTTTTTCATCGGGTGCTGAGCGCAATAATAATATAGCCGTATATAGTCTCTATGGATTTAATACCTGTAATGGTACCAATGAATGTTTTTATAATAATGCCTATGGCAATGTTGTTAATTACAGGTC
>CAYZSU010000102.1:0-6373 GCA_964480565.1 uncultured Myxococcales bacterium
CGACATTCCACTTAAAGGAAGGTAGATCCTGTCCAAACAAACCAGGCCACCTCTAGCAAGGTGGGCCACACTTGTGTGTTCACAGGTGGCGCCAACGGAATGTCAGTATTTTATAGACAAAGCATTAATTCTGTTATAGTTAAATTCAAGAATGTTTTGACAATACAAATCCAACGATGGAGGGGAATATCGCTTAGTCTTATAATTTTTCAGACAATTTAATATTTTTGCGTAACCGCAGAATCGTTCACTTAAAAATCGCCAATTTTTAATTCACAAGACGATGCGCTGACGGATACGCGTCCAGTTGGGCGTGATTTCTGTTTGTGTCTTGTGAAGGGTGTTTGGCGATACCTTAAGTGGGCATGACATTAGTCGCGTCCATTTTTTTGCCCTGCGACTAGGCTTATGTGAAAAGAAATTTAATTAATCAAAGAACCTAAACCTGAGGTCTAATTAATGCATAATATAACGATCTTCCTCATTCTTATATCAAGTATGTTTTTAAATGGATGTGCCCTCTTTAGTAATAGAACTGAAGATAAAGTTCCAAAAATAATGACACACAAATACAAAATTTCAGTACTTGAGACGCGGACTGGAAAGCCAATCAATAGGGCAAAATTACTCTGTGATGCCCATATTAAAGGAGTCAATAAAAAAGAACTATTTTCAGATGCGCATGGAATGGTCGGATTTGATATTTCAGGGCCGTATTTAGGAGGAGGAAGAAGATTTAGCTACGCTTCAAAATTGACCTGTACAGTGAGTAAAGAGAACCACCTTCCTGAAAAACATACAGTCAAGTTCTCCGAGGAGACCCGATGGCGTTGGGAACAGGAACCCGTTTGGGAGATATTTGAGAATGTCAGGTTGGTCGATGTCAATGGTTACTTTTGTAAAGAGATTCTTAAAGAACGCAACGTTGATTTTTTGCGAAAGCTGGCGACGCTATTGCTCGAGGAGACAAATGACAATTTAATATTAAATGGTATCTGTATGACGGACTATAAAACGAAAAAATATATGATCATATCAATGGGGTCAACGGTGCAATATAATGAGAACAGGCTTGATGATTATGATGTCTCAAAAAGAATTTTAATAAACCCAATTATTAATTATATCCGAGGGGCTCATCTCGCCAGTTTAACTGGCAGTGAAATTTTCGGAATTGCATTTATTGTTGATACGAATATTAGAGATTTCACGGACGATAAGGGTTCCATCCCTAGCCGGAAAATTTCTTTAAAATATTTTCTTCCATCAAAATCAGTCGATGATTTTTACAATCAAGAAATTACGCGACAAGAACTTGTAGATAATTCCATAATCCTTATCAACGATGACAGGGTTGCGTTAAAATTTCAGTAGAAAGCTGATCATCACGACCTATTATTTTTCACTGAGGGGAAAACTTTATGAAAATGTGTCCTTTCTGCGCTGAAGAGATTCAAGAGGCAGCAAAAAAATGCAAACATTGCGGAGAGTGGCTAAGTGATGAACCAGCCAAGACGAGTGCTGAGCCCATCAAAGGAATACCTTGCAGCTATGGGAGCTGTAATGGAAAAATACTTGATGCTGGTTATTGTACGAAATGCTTCAGAATGCCGGAGGAGGTTAGTACGGATATCAAAAAAGGCACTAACCAAAATAAGGAGGAGGGGAAACAAAAAGGCGTTCTCGCTTACATTGTCAATCTGGTTTCCCGTTTTGTCAAACTCGTTGGTGTCCTTTTACTTGGCATCATAATTGTTATCTCGATTTGTATTGTATATTTCACAATGAAGGATTCACCCTCTCTTTTTACTTCTCTCCCCCCCTCTCCTCCTTCTGGAAATACTGCAACAGCACAGGGGTGTGAAGACACGGCTTTGGCATTTGTTATGTCGAAAGAGTTTGTCAAAAAGCGGCTAAGGTCTCCATCAACAGCAGATTTTCCGCACCTTTACTCTGATGGTGTGCGGGTTGAATATCAAGGTGATTGCACGCATAATGTATGGGCTTACGTTGATGCCAGTAATGCCTTTGGCGCAATAATTAGAGAAAAGTATTATGCTAAAGTTAACTACGACAAGGGCGATGATAGTTGGATTTTGCAGGATCTTCAGATGCACGAATGATCAATTGTTTGTCCCCACAATAATTGACACTACCGTCTTTGCTGATCGGAACGATCGATGAGCAAAGATCGTGACAGCAGCTTCATCGCTGGCGCGACCCGAAGGGCGGCATCTAATTGAATTTGTGTTCAGGACTGAAAAGTTCCTGGGCATTTCCTCTGGTGTTGTCGGCCCAAGGGCCTGGCGGGGCTCTTGCTTACGTCGCATAATATCTCTGTGATTATGTTTCAGATAATGGAGCCAACTTGCTTGGAGCAGTTGTCGGCCGTACTTTTTGCGGCGAAACATAATCTGTATTATGCCTGACGTAAATCTGTAAGAAGCATGACAGGCAATGGGCCAGCTCTGATGCGTCAGTCACCGTCGTGTTATACGAAGTGACAACCTTGATCCCCTTTACGATAAAAGGGATAGGGATCTTAATACCGTCACCCTGCGCCCCTCCGCAAATTCTAGATGATGATTTGATTAGTAACAAAGAGTGGACTCGGGTTAATGGATGTTGTGAAAAGCTGGGCAGATAGAGCAGAGTGACAACCTTTTGGAAAAATCTTAACTATTTGCGAATCATCCTGACACCTCACGTACTGCCTTTGCTTGACAAGCCCTAGCAATGGGAGTAACCAATGTAGAATCAATTTTTCAAATTTAAAATGAGTCGGGTAATGAAACTAAAAACCGGGCATCGCAGTTAATAATCGGCTGACCTTTGAACCGGAAAGTTTATTCAATTTCCTGTCCTGTTTTAAGCAATAATTATGGTTTACACGTCCACCATGGCCGACCATCCTAATATTTTAGATTTCGACCCTGCGGCTCGTTCAGTAGACAATCTCCACGAGGAAATAATTGAAATTGCTGGCCAGAGCAACAAACAGGCAGGAGAAATGATTGTTCTTACATGGGTCATTGCTGGTCTAACCCTTGCCATGCTTATTGGCCTTGGTATTCAAATATATTTAGCTCGAAATAAAAATTGTAAGGGTGGGCATATGAAGGAAAACTTATTGAAGTTTGGCCGACTAGCACTTGGAGGAATCAAGAACAATTTGTTTTTTATATTAGTATTAATGGTGGCTTTTACTTCTGCCCTTACGTTTGTGAATTTCCTCATTTTGTCTAACGAGATTATTTTAGATCCAAAATTAATTTCAATTATTTCTGTAATATTGGTCCCAATTATCATCGCTTTGTTAAGCACTGTTCTTGGATATATAAAGTGGCGTACAGACAAAATGCGATTGAAAAATGAACTATTTCAACGCCGTTACGAAAAATTTGAATATCTGAGAAATTTTATGAGAAAATTAGCTAGTGGAAATACAGTTGAACGCGTTGATGAAAATGAGTTCCTGGATGGCACACGCGGAATGACTTTTCTATTTAGTAAGTCGATTGATCAATTCAAAGACACAGTGTGGGACAAATCTCAAATTATTTGGGTTGCCCAACAAGAAACTACGCAGGGTAGTGCAATCCAACCGACTGAAAGACAAAGATATTTAGAGGAACGGACAGAGACAATTGCATGGTTTAATCGAGAATTAATTAGCCTTGATGACCAATTCAGGCCTTTCCTCCAGCTATACCATTAAGCAAATCAATGTGATCAGTGGATCAATTAAAGCGTTATGTGTTTGGGAAATAAATATTTTGAAAATAGACAAGAAGATTCCTGCCAATATTCTCAGTACAAGAAATGCATGTCTTGCCCATGCTGAAGATCTTATCCGTTCAGCCAAAAGAGTTCTGGCTGATGAAAAATTACCCAATATCTCATATCATCTCGCAGTATTAGCACTAGAAGAAATAGGAAAATCAACTCTCATTGTAATGAGTCATTTTGCTAAACAGTCAAAAGATCCCACTTGGCGTCCTCATAAATTTTACGATGATCATGTCAAAAAAATGTTTTGGGCTACATGGGGTCCTTCTATGGGCCAAGAGAAGATTTCCACAAAACAAATTGAATCATTACAAGGGTTATCCACAAGAATTCATGATACTCGTTTACAGGCTTTATAT
Organism: uncultured Myxococcales bacterium; assembly: GCA_964480565.1. Lineage (GTDB taxonomy): Bacteria > UBA10199 > UBA10199 > 2-02-FULL-44-16 > JAAZCA01 > CAYZSU01. The sequence goes on from CAYZSU010000102.1 coordinate 4,149, forward strand.
GTAGATTTTGACGAAGATGGGGTTTCTCTGCCAAGCGATGTTATTTCAGAACCACAAGCCCAAAATTTAATTGATATAGCAATATCGCGGCTTGATCTTGAGAAAACTCATAAGTACGGAGAAATTGAAGAAAAGAAGCTTGAAATATTAAACTGGTTTCTTACTGCGACCTCAGATCAGGAAAAAAGAAAATTGATCTTTGGTAATAAATCAATGGATAAACTTGTTGAACTAAAATCAATTAAAAAGTGGGTTGACTGGCTCAAACAGGAATTTGATAAAGCTGAAAGTGAAGGGCAAGAGGCTATCAGGCAAGAGTTGCAGAGAAAACCGCCAAAAGGTTTAGAGAAACTTCAAGAAAAATGGAAAGTTAAGATACGTCTTTTCACAAATTCACATTCAATTCGCCCAAAACCTTTAAATAAATGGAATGAACTTGGTGCCTGGATACGCCTTTATCCTGTTGGTGGTAAAAAAAATCAATTGCTCATGGAATTTACCTTGCCAAAGAATATACCCTTAAATGGCTTGTGGTATGCCGCTTGGGGAGTAGCGAGAAGATTTGTTGTGGCTTTGAATATAGGTACTTTTGGTTGTTTCTGGTGGTATGTCCCAGAACAAATTTCACGATTTTACGAGAAGATAACTGATTTAGAAAATAAAGAGATGGAAGTCAGAATCAAGAGAAATCCAGAACTTAAACTGGACTGGAGACATGATGCACTATCTGATGCAAATTTACATAACGTCGCTCTTTGTTTTGGCATGCTCCCCAGCAATAATGAATCTGAATTAGGGAAAAGTATGGGGGCATACATAACCGGCTTAGGCTTTCTCAATAAAAATGACATTCATCTCCAGTTTGAAGCAAATTCATATGAGTTCTTTTACAAATCACTAAAGTATGGAATGAAACACTTCAATGAATGGAAATCAAAAACATCATTCACCGAGTGCTTCGAGAAGCTACTCCTAAGCCATAAATTTGATCAGAATGAAATCGATAACCACAAAAATATAGCAAAGCAAATAGAAACAGGACGTTCAACATTCAAAGGACTCACTTTGACGCTAAGTGAAGTTGGTATGATGAAAATCATCTGTGATGCATATTTCTTAGTTAAATTTCGTGAAATGGCCGAAAAAAGGTCCGAAGCCGAAGCAAAATGAAAATTTTATGAAACCACTACATTCACCAGATTACGAGAAGTGCATGAATAATATTTTCAGTGCGGAGGTGGTAAGGCTTTAGCGCACCCCTCATTAGGGTTGTTCATATTCAGGAATAAAAGAGGAATAAAATTTTGAATTTCACATCAGATACAATTGATAAGTTTGTCTCTAATGCCTTCGAGATTGATTGTTTTAATATCTCTTTAACTCAAAAAAAAGAAAATGAGCCTATAGTATACAGCGGACCAGGTACAATTTACCAAGATAACCATGGAATATTACGATTAAAATTCTACTCAAAAATTCTCGATGTTAAGAAGGAGTTGTCAAATCAATTCAAATACAATCCTCCAGGTAAAATTCTTACAGACGATAATTATTATACCCTAAAAGCAGTAGACATGACAGGGAAGGAGTGGGTGTCGGATAATATCATGGTCTCGCCAGACATGTCGCTTCCTGTTGGTGGTCAAGTTGTTAAGTCAAGTTTAAGCGAAATTGAAACGATTGGGGAAGGGGCAACAACTGAACAGAATCATTTACTTATTATAGTGCCAGGGAAGTACGAAATACCCTGCAATGAAAAGGAAGATTTGCCAAATGGTGGCTGGCGTTTAAGTAGGTCTGTTTTTTCAGCTAATAATGTAGATTTTGATTTAAAAGATCACGAAAACTGTCTGATAATAAATGCTAATTCAACGCCAGAATATATAGAGGCGGATTCAATTAAAAAAATCCTCGAAGCTCTGAGTGTTATTACAGGTCTTATTATTAAGCCTGTAGTTATCAAGTACACCCAGCAAGGCCGTTCTGTATTAAAAATCAAATCTGTGTCTGATACTTATTCCAACAAAAAATTCCCCAAACCATTTAATCATTCAACTCCCGCTGACATCCAATCCTTTTCTTGTTTCTTGGGAAAATATATGGCAGCTATTGATGCTCCATTTTCTGATTTATATGGATTCTGGCACAAAGTTAATCGCGCATGGCAAGCAAATTGCGTATTCCACTGATCTCGGCCACCTATTCCACGCGAAGCCGGCCACCCA
>CAYZSU010000103.1:0-6265 GCA_964480565.1 uncultured Myxococcales bacterium
TACAGGAATGCAAGGGACGGGTCCATTTCATTATCCCGGCCCGTGAGCCGGGATCTAAAAAATATCTATTCTTTCTGGATACCGGATCACGGCCGGTGTGATACCCTCAAAATCTATACATAAAATATGAGATCAATGATGTTTAGGTCATTGCACAGTTATGCGCACTTTTGCGCATAATTTCACACTTTTGCACATATTAAGTATACACATGCAAATTTCAGCGAACTTTCCAGGGAATAAGTGATTGAAAAACTATCTATCAGAAACACTCCTATTCGCAGATTGTTCAATAAACAAGGTTTAGCATTATGCTCTTGTATGTATTGTTTTTATTGAGTTTACTGTCTATTTTAAATGTAAATATTTTTGAATAACCCGGTAATCTCCTATTTATCAACAGTTCCTATTATAAAAATTAAATGTTCTAAAAAGTTGGCATGCGCTTTGCTATATAAAACCGCAAAGGAGAGAATCTATGAAGCAAATGAAATCCTGGTGTATCAAATACATGCCAACTCTATTTACTCCCATGGTATTTATATCGCGGTTGGCCTATGCACAGGCTGAGAGTAATGCCATCAATACGTTTTTAATCGATAGTCTGAAATATTTTCAAACCGCTGCCATTACAATTCTTGCGATTATTTTGATATTTAATCTAATTAGTATGGCGCATTCCAGTGATGGTTCGGCAAAAGCTAAATCACGTGTATTTTTCTGTATTGGATGCATTGGTGCGGTCATGCTACTTCGCGGTATTATTGGTTTAATTGAATCCTTGACCGGGTATGGTGGTGAAAATCTTGGTAATGAGGATATTGGTGCTAATATTTGGAGCGATTAATCAATGGAATACATACAGTTTAAACTTGTCAATACGCGGCCATTGATTATGGGGATTGAATTTTCACATGCCATGGGTATCACTATTTTATTTATTATTTTTTATTTCATTACATCATCCATGATATTGGTAGGTATTGTTTGTAGCCTCGTTTATTTATTTTCAAAAATACTGATGGCCAAGCGTCCTCGCCATTGGGCGGAAGATTTTATTTCATATCATCTTGGCCAAAAGGTATATATTGCGGCAACAAATAAGAGGAATGCATTATGAGTTTATCATCATCACAGGAATCAACATTTAGCAGGTTATTGCCCTATTGGCGATTTCATAATGATTATTTATATCATGATAATGGTGCAATATTATCGGGATTTGAACTTCGTGGTTTTGATTTGGATGCTATGAGTGATGATGCATTGTCACATTTGCGTGATAAGATCCTTATATTCATGCATGCGATTCCCGTGGATGTGGAATTGCAATTTATCTTTCAAGTGCGGCCGTTTTCACCAGTTATGGATCAGTTTATTAAGGATACGAAAAACAATACGCCTGAGCATCTTCGCTTTATTTGGGAGGAGTCTGCACAATATCTATCATCGCATACCAATATTTGGCATACAAAATTATATTTGTTTCTAACGATTGCACCTCTTCAGCGCAATGAACATCAATCAATGATTACTAAATTAAAAAATTCATTTATGGGGGCTTCAACCAGCGATGTAATTAAATTTCAAAGTCATTGGTTTGATGAACGCAATTATGCGATGTTTAATAAAGTTGAGCAATTTAAAATATCCCTATCGCATGTTGGATTTCAATTTCGTGAATTAACACAAATCGATATTCGGCATATTTTATATGAAACTCTAAATCCAATGCGATATTTGCAATCAACTCATATCGCATATGATTCATCTATTTACAATGTTAAATATGTAAGAGAGGAGGTGGCGCAATCTAGTTTTCAATGCTTTCCAAGGGAGTTTATATTAGATGATACGGTTCATCGTGTCTTGACACTGAAAGATATCCCCCAACGTCAGTCCCTAGGATCACTTCTCCCGCTGCTCATGATTCGCGAATTTCCATTTGATTTAATTGTTGGCATGGAACTTCAAAGTTCGGACAATATGCTTAAAACACTTCGACGTGTACGCAATTTAAATCGAAGTATGTCTTCTGGGAAAAAACGCGATGAAGGTGCTGAACATGAGTATGCGATCCTTCAAGACACGATTGAACGTATTATTCAAGGAGAGGAAAAAGTATTTAAACAAACTTGCCAGGTTCACTATTGGGCACAAAATGATGACGCTTTATATGAGTATGAAAATAAATTGCGTTCAACTGTACATCAATGCGCAGAGGCCAAGGAAATCCGGGAAGAGTTTTCATTTCCATGGTCATTTCTTGGATGTTTACCAGGTGGTTTTTCAAAGGTCAAAAATAAACGTGAGATGGATACACTAACACAGCAAGCATTGTCGCTTATTCCGGCTATACAAAAAAATATCGGTGCAAAACGTCCTACTGTAATGTTGAAAACTCGCACGGATGAACTGATTGGATTGGATCCATTTAATCCCACATTGTCCGCGTATAATGCGATAATCGTTGGACCTTCCGGTCGAGGAAAAAGTTTTTTGGCGCAATACTTATTGCTTCACTATGCACGATTGAATCCGCATATGATTATTGTTGATATCGGAGGATCATATCGACGTTTAACTCATTTACTTGAGGGGCAATATATTGAGCTATCGTGTAATTCCAATACAGGTTTAAATCCGTTCTTTACTCATAATAATGAGCTCGATCCCATTCGTTTGGGAGAGATGGCAGGTATTGTGGAACGTATGGTAAAGGATGATGGCCATATTGCCATTGATCGCATCACGCAATATTGCATCCGGCATGCAATTTCTTATATGTTTGCGCATTATCCTGAAGAATGTAATTTTATTACACTGCAGAAAATCTTTGAACATTTAAGTCATGAAAGTGATGATTCTGATATTTATTTGGATTTGAGCAAGCGGATTTTACTGTGGATTGAGGGTGAAGCAAGAAATTTACTGATTAATGATAATCAAATTTCATTTGATAATTCACTTATTACAATTGATCTTGCAGGTATTCCAACTTCAGGTGATTTGCAAGCCATTGTCATGCAAATACTGGCCAGTATTATTCGGTATCAAGTGGCCAATATTCCTGGACCCAAATTTATTTTATTTGATGAAGCATGGAAGCATTTAGCGGATGCCACCGCTGCATCGGTATTGGATGAACTGTACCGAACTGCGAGAAAGCATTATGCTGGTGTGTATACGATTGTTCAGGATTTTGAAGTGTTTTTAAGCTCGAATATTAAAACGTCCATTATCAAAAACAGTGAAACGCGATTTATTCTGCAAACAGTGGAGGAATTGCCCCTGATCGAACAGCTGTTTAAACTCAACCATAGGGAGTTGGATTTGATTAAGGGCATGATCATGCAGCGTGGTCAGTACTCAGAAGTATTTACCATGGTGGGCAGTGATCATCAGGTATTAAAGGTAGAGTCCACACCGTGGATTTATTGGATGTGCACCACACATCCCCCAGAATTGGAGATTGAGGCTTATGTCAAATCACAGTTAGTCGATATGTCGGACATCAACCATATTCAATTATTAGCGGAGTTATTTCCACACGGATTATTGGGTTTGGAATATAGTGATGCCAGATCTCGAATAGATGTTTATATATCTAAATCAAAGCAAAAATGGGGAGTTTCTTCATGAAGAAAAAAATAAAACGATTTATTGTAATCCTTATATCCACTGTATTTATCGTGCCGATGTCAGCTGTTGCATTTTTTAGCATTAGCCCTGGCGATGCGACTCTAGGGGCCATTCTAATAGAAATTCAATTGCAGACGATGAAGTTCATTACCATGATAGAAAGTTTAAATACGATGAAGGCGCAGATGTCGCAAGTTGCTGAGGATCTTAGTGAGAATCCAGAGGTAAATTGGGATTGGCTTACAGGTGATTCTCAGTATGATGCTCAATTTAAAAAGTTTACCGATTTATTTCCAGATAATGACTTTATTGAAGATGCAGGTGTAATTGTTGACGATATTACAACCTTTTTGCCGGACAATATCGATAATATTTGGGGTGACATTGATCCCAATGGAGTGGATGGTTTTGATATAAATACATTTTTAGATATGCGTGATATGCTTCCCAAATACTCATTGAATCGATTAAATAGTCTAAAGAAAGAATCAGAGTATTTTTCAGATAAAGGATTTGAGATTTTAAAAAGCTTGGAAAATGATGACTCTGGTCAGGCCACGATCCGCAATGCCCAAGCCAGCGCACTTCAGGTGCATCAATTATCTAAAATCATTAAAAATCAAGGGATTCAGATGGGTTTACAATCACAGCAAGTACTACATGATAATGAAAGTCAAAAACAAATGTATGATATATCTTCCAATTTATTAGCCTTGATTAGAAAAAGCATATTTCAATATACAAATTCGAAAAAAAGTAACGATGATCAAGTAAGTATGAGCGATATTGAGGATGACTATGCTCGAGGACGGTATGTTCGATGAAATATCGAATTCTCTGTTTATTAATTATTTTCTTATATTCCAAAGAATCTCATGCTTTGGAATTAAATGAAATTATTACAGGGTTTTCAGGGCTGTCGTGGTATATGGTTGGGATCTGTATTATCATTGGTATATTGACCATTGCGATCAAGTCCACAGTAAGTGGTCAGGATGAATCTGTTTCCCATTTGCTCATGCGGATGTTTTTTATCATTGTGGCAATTGTATCCGCATCCTTTATTCAGCATAAAATTATGAGGCTGGGGTTTTTAATGCGCGATCAATTATTTCCAAATATGAATATTGAAACTGTGATCGATCAGATGGAAGTTAAAATTAACAATATGCAATTGATGTCTGTATATGAGGCGGACGAAGATCCAAGTTGGGCACAAAGTGTTGTAAATGCATTTATTTTGAATACTTTGCAGATAATGGAGGCTGCTGTTATTTATCTGCTATTCTTTGTATTTCGTATGTTCGAGCAGCTTCGAGAAATTTTAACGGTTTTTTTAGGTGCAATTGCACCGTTTATGATTATGGCTACGATTATACCTGGCGTCAATGGTTTTACCAATTGGATTAAGCTGAATTGCAATTTGGCTTTATGGCCGTTGGTATCAACATTTTTTTTGAAAGCCCATATTGTGAGTATTGAGCAGTACTTGGGTGATGCTGTGGATTTTCTCAATCAAGGCCCATTGGATTTGTTCTGCAGTTCAATTCTGTTTATCATTTTATTTTTAGCAACGCCCATCATTGCTAATATTCTTATTTCAGGATCTGGTATGGCATTTAGCATGGCGTCGAGCATGGTGGTGGGATCTACTTCGTTTATGGTAATGCGCAATGCGGTCAATGCCAATCAGACAATTCAATCAATATCCAAGCGATTTGGAAAAAGTGCTGGCAGTGGTGCAGTCAGTGGCATTAGAAGTGCTAGGCAAAATTCAGGTACGACTGGGTTTAGTGGCAAATCCATGGGAGCTAAATCTGTTAGTGCATCCTCTGGTCAATCTAGAACTCCTTTGGGGGAAATAGGTCGTGCTGCTCAAAAACGCACAGATAGCGCCTCTTATGCCAGGTCGCATAGTGGTTTGAATTCAGGGGCAGCTGGACTCTCTAATAATAGTCGATCTCAACTGGATGGTCGAATGGTATCGGTGAATAGATCAGGGCCTATCGGTCATTTACGCAGTCAGACAAGGCCTGTCCCATCCATGTCAGGATCTCATATGGGGGGCTATCACGCAAAAAGCCAGCCTGCACCCTATATGGGGGCTAATACTTTGCGATCATTGCCAACAAATAGCGCTAGCACAGCGTGGAATTACTCCGCATCACAATATATGGGGCAACCGATATCAAATGCTTAGGGCATGCAATATGAAGGAGTATTATGATGTTTGATATATTAAATAAATTTACATCCATATTTACCTTTAAAGCACCCGTAACTGCGATTGAATTGCAATCCTATGTGATTACATCATTATCCGTGCTTCGCATGATGGTGTATTTTTTAATGATCATCATTTTTTTTCTGTCATTGGCGATGATAGTTGTCAGCCAGAAAAAACCCATTGTGATTCGGGTAGATGAGTTGGGCCATGTGGATACAGTAAAAAATTATGCATCTAATCATAGTATTACTGAAGTGGAGGTCAATGCATTTGCAAAGGAATTTTTAATATCCATTGTGGAAATTAATAGCATGACTATTAAGCAGGATTTATCCCGGGCATCTAGGGCGTGTCCTCATAAGGAGATAAGTAGTTAAACTATCAGCAAAAAAGTGT
>CAYZSU010000104.1:0-6131 GCA_964480565.1 uncultured Myxococcales bacterium
AAAGCGCTTAATATTATTCATCGGGATATCTCACCGTCTAATATATTGATCAGCAGTCAAGGCCATATTAAAATTACAGACTTTGGTATTGCAAAATCAACCCTGCAATCCAATGCTACAATGTTTGGAGAGATCAAAGGTAAATTCAAATATATGTCGCCAGAGCAAGCCAGCGGAAAAACACTCACATTTCAAACAGATTATTTTTCACTAGGCTTAACTTTTTATGAATGCCTTCTAGGAAGAGCTGCATATCAGACAGACACGGAAGCAGGAATGATAGCAAATGCTCAAAAAGCACGCATCCATTACCCTGATCATTTATGCAATCCATTACAAGATATTCTGAAAAAGTTGTTGAGTAAAAATCCAGAGGATAGGTACACTAATTTAGACGCATTTCGCAAGGATCTTGGGGAAGTATCATTATATTATGATGGCATGGGAACAAGTGATGAATTGCATATTTTCTTAGAAGAACTTCAAAATCATAGCTGGATTCGTGCCAAGGAATTTCGCCATCAGCTCAATCAATCCACTGATATCACAAATAAACAATCTCGAATTGATGATAATCTCAATTTAGAAACAATCGTCTATCAGGAAAAACCTTATTTTAAGATCCTACTTTGGGGTATCTTTTTACTAATAATAGGCAGTGCCATTATTTATCAATTTTTAAAAAATAAAGAAAAAATAATCGCTGATAATGTAAAACCTCCTAAACAAGTAATCATCCCAGAAAAGAAACAACAGCCCCCTAAAGTAACCGCCATCACCTATGGCCAATTAACCATTCGATCATCTGAAACGAATTCAAAGATTAATATTCAATATGGAAAAAAGAAAATAGAAATGATATCACCTGCACATATTAATATGCTTCCATTGAATACAGGCATTAAAATAATAGTATCAAAGGATGGATTTTATACAAAAAATACAGTGATTTATTTAAAACAAGATCATCCTAAAAAAGATATCACCGTTGCATTGCAAGCCATACCCAATGCTTATGTGCGATTCACATCGCAGCCATCTGCAATTGTTGAAATTCCAGAGTTAAAACGTGACTATGATTCCCCTTCACCTTTAATCCCGCTTAAACCAGGGAAATACACAATTATATATAAAAGTGAATTAATATCACAGCGCGCCCAAACAGTGCTAGACGCATCCAATGGTGGCGAATTTATTTGTTTTGCCAATCTGCAAGTCAATATGATAACACGACTACCTACAGGTAAACAAATAGTTGCATCCTGCCAATTACAATAACAGTAATAAAACAGCCCTTACGCATGCCCCTATTTATTTTGAGTCTATCCATTGTGTTAACATATCAGCCAATGCATAGCGAAGACCAATGCCAATGCTTTTGGGTAATCCTCGAATCACATTATCAATGGCCTGCTGATATGAAATAGGAAGTGTCTTGGACAAACGCAGACCTTGCGTATTTTCCCAACGGCTCAGTGCCTGGCACTGAGAACGGATATATTGCGATTGCCACGCACATTTTGCATTTTCATAGGAACTGCAATTTGAATTAAAAACATCCACTAAAGTGAACTCATCCGTGAGTGAAGGAGTTCTGTCATTTTCCACTGCTGGTAATGCAACTAATCGTAATTTCACATCAGAAGTCATTATAGGTCTCCCCTACATACGATTTGCCATATTTGCTAGAGTTTCACCTCTTGCACGAAGCACATTGCCAACCTTTTCATTTGAATGATGATCATTAACTGCATTAAAATCCATACCTGGAAAACCTGTAGTCATCATCTGTTGCTGCATATTTTGCTGAGCAGATTTCGCATATGCACGCTTTTGCAAACTATTGCCAATTTGTCCCACACCATACATGCCTGCAGCTGCAATTGCCGCAGGGGGGAAAATTATGGATAATGGCATTGCCATTGACCCCAACACGCGCCCTATTCCAGATAAAAATCGACCAAAACCGCCCGGTCGTTTCTGCTCACGCTGCTGAACATCCTGACCTTGCACCATACGCATTTCATATCGAACCATATCTGGATTTACTTTTTGAAATGTCATAAATCCTCCTACCTATGATTATTATCGGATAAACATACTAGCAAAGTTGCGTAATCCTCTTATTTTTTTAATTATTATTCCTGCATGTCAAATGATTCACCCTCAGTTAATTGCGCAGGCGATTCATCCATTAATTCCCCATCAACACTCGATTGATCATCTAGCGACATATCCGGCACTAAACGGCGCATACGGCTTAGTTGCACAATCACAATAATCAATGTGGCAGAAAGTAGAATCAACACGAGAAAAAAGATCAAAAGGTATGTTTTTAAACGGTTTTTTGATTTTTTTTCTAAATATAAACCAATCATATACTCCAAGTCAGTACTCGCAATATCTGTTTTAGGATGCTCGGATTCAATCTTATGTATTGGCAATGCACTCTCAGTGCTATTTGTTGCTATTTGATGCTTATCTTTCTCAGGCAAATAGCTAATAATGACTGTGACATCCCGTGGATTCATGCCTTCCACAGCATTGGCAACAAATTCCTGTAGTTTTGATTCAGAGACGGGCGGTAACCCTTTGATTGTTGGCTCAAATTTCAATACAACCGATGCCGTGGGTCGCTGTTGATGTCGCACCTCTTCACTTGCAAAATCATTTTTCTTTGGAATATTTAACACCACCTCTGCATCAACAATATTAGGAATACTTTCCAGCGAATTAATAATTTCCCCTTTTAATGCCAGCAAATACCTCGCTTTTTGTTCATCAGGTGTAGGAATTAACCCTTTATCACTGTATACACCGGATAAACCAAGTTCCCGATGTCGCGGCAAATTATACTGAACCAACAAACTTCTCGCCTTTGCCATATCCTCTTTTGCCACAGCTATCGAATAACTCATTTCATTTTGCTGTATTTTTTCCTTTTTCTCCGCATCAATACCGTTTTCTGACAATAAAACGAGCATTTCATTGGCATCCCCTTCGGTTAGATTCTGGTATAAATCAATGTCATTACATGCACTAAAAAGTACAATTACACTAATGCAACACATCGCTTTAAGAGTTTTCAACATCGGATTCCCCTTGTTTTTTGGGAGGTTGAAAGCCTTCATCTATAGCTTTCATTAAGGAGGATGCAAATTCAGCGGCCCCCGCATCATCTGTATCAATGACTTCTTGAAAAATTACTTTTGCATCGTCAATTTCATGCAGGAAAAAAAGAGCTTCGGCTTTATAGACCTTGGCAAATGCACTGGATGAATCTTTTTTTAATGCACGATCATAGAGTTTAATCGCTTTTTTTATAGCACCCTGGCAAAAGGACAGATTTCCAAGCGCTACCAAGGGAAGCTCACTTTCAGGTGCCAAGACTTGCAATCCTTCAAAGACTTCCTTTGCTTCTTTCATACGACCCATGCCCAAAAATATATATCCAGCCTCCATTATTGCACCTAAATGCTGGCTTTCCATGGTTATCATAGTTTTCTCCCCTTATATCGTATTATCAGTCCCATTAGTGAAAAAATAGCGCGGATTGATAATCAACCCACGCTATTTTTCAATATCTGATAGTTCCCTCACCAATTACCCTCTAGCTGTAAATTTTTCAATCATAGCCATACGTGCTCTATGGTCCGCAGATAAAATATTTGACCGTGTATTCCATGCCTGCATATTACTCTGCATCGTGGCTTGCAACTCTAATAAGTGTAAATTATTTTGATTCATACTGGAAATCATTTCTGCTTGGCTAAGCCCAGTTCCAGGAGCTGCATCTGCACTCATTCCAGGAGGAGTAGATATGTTGCTATTAAACTTGCCCGATGCAAAACTGGGTACCCCACCACCACTCATCGAACGATATTGATTTACTCCTGAAAATGCAGCGGATAATACAGTGGAGGTATTTACCCCACTATACATGTTCGCTGCTGTAGCAGCAGTCCCTTCCATGGCCCCAATAGCATCCATCATCGTGCCAAAATTGCTTTCACCACCAAGGCTCATGGACTTGCCATGTGTTGCAGCTTGTTTTATTGCTAAGGGATTAATTTTTGCCATGCTCATATGACACTCCTATCGGAAATAGTTATTCATCTCAGTAATATTATCGGTAGGTCCTATATCCGAAGTTGCGTACACAATGATTATTTTTTATCTTTTGCCTGCGCATCGTCAAATTCTTTTTGAAGTTCATATTTAATCGCAAGTAATTCACTGAATAATTCCATACAGAGTTCCAAAGACCTCATCGCTCGTTTGACATCTCGTTTGGTACGAAATCCTTTTTTTTGACTCGAAATCGCATATAACTCATGATATCCTACTTCAAATGCAGCATTTATATCGTCAAAATCTTCAGAATCAATCAATTTTTCAATCAGAGGATAACCTGTTTGGCTATTTATTTTTTGGAATAATGATATTGTCATAAGGTATTATTTAACAAAATCAATGGACTTTCGCAATATTTCATTTACGGGACTGGTGAAAAATAGCAATTTGTGGGGTTGTTCAAAAATGTCCAGACTCAAGGCCTCCCGCAAACTCGTAACCGGAACGTACATGCGAGTACGTGAGGATTGCGAGTGTAGCGGGAAACACCGAAGATGGGCGTTTTTCAACAACCCCTTAATTGCATTTTCTCCCCCTAAATGCAGATGAATGTAAACCACCCAGTCAATAGTGATTGGGTGGTTTTTTATATTGGGAGTTATGGGAATGCCCTCAAAATAAGTATTTTAGGGGCTGTTCAAAAATGTTCAGATTGCCTAACCTCTATCGAACTACTAAAGGTTTCAGGCATAAACGCGACTAACACTTAGGTCATCTGCTAATGCAGAGCACCTAAGTTGTCACATCGCTTTCGCAGCAAATTCAATGAAGGCGCATACATAAGAGTATGTAACCGATTTGGATTTGGCTTTCCAACGCCGAAGATGGGCGTTCCCAAGAGCAACCCCTTTAAGTGCAGATTTTTAAATATCTAATAAATTATGCTCTAATGGTTCACGTTGCAACTGCATTACTTCACTCACTCGGTTCTTGATGCTTAATACACGAAAAGAATCAGTTATGTTAACCCTGTGTCCGTTATGCTGAATAAGAATTCCATTTGGAACAACTATAATACCCAGACCATTTAATTCTTTTAGAGCTGCGCCTGACATACTAAAACAGCCTTTAGAATGGGACGTAAGTTTTATATGCGGATGGGATGTAAGAGCTGCTGTTAATAATTGTGATACCATTTGATAGGCATCATTTTTTGATTGTATTTTTAAATCCATCCCAGCTTCAACATCTAAAATATCCTCAACACCTCGCTGCCCTGATATAGAATAGCCGACGAATTGTTGTGAAAACATCTTACACTGTCCTTTTGAGCATCCAACTATTGCATAGTGTAATTGAGTCGCAGTTTTGCCATCCAATGTGCGAAATGAATCTGTAGAATTTATTTTACGAAGACCAATATATTCAAGGGGGTTACCGCCTATTTCTGTGTCCCTATCTATGGTGTATGCATCAGAGCCTTTACCGATAGCAGTAGGGCAAGGCTGCATGCGGCAATGTCTTTTGCCTGGACTTGCTTTTATCTCAAAACTTTTTAAATGAAATTTGCCTTCTTTTATTTCAAACTTAAGCTCTTCCTTGCGACCATCACCATTCAGATCTGTAATGACAGTACGCTCAACGGGGGAAATACTCATAAAAAATCCTTTCATTTAAAGTGCTTCGCATTATTGCGAATTATGTTTCAGCTCACTAGTACAGTAAATTCAGTTGATTGACGGGTATAGTCTCTTAAGTTTTATCCGGGCATCATCTGTTGTAAATTGCCAATCTACCTTGCCCATCTGATTATTGCGTTTCTTGTTCCAAGCGGCGACTTCCGTTTTCAATGTTGCCTGATCTGGTATCCGTCTATCCAAACATTGCTTTGACAATATACTAAACTCGATCTCCGCTATATTTAGCCAGATTCCATGCTTCGGAGTATAATGTAGTTCTAATCGATCCAATATCCTCATAATGTTCACCATATTTACCACTGTCTACTTTTAATAAAATTCGAGCGTGAGTGATTTTGTAGGCCTGTGTTTTTCCAG
>CAYZSU010000105.1:0-6079 GCA_964480565.1 uncultured Myxococcales bacterium
CCATGCGAGTACGTGAGGACCCGCGAGTGTTATGCGTAGGGAAACACAGAAGATGAGTGTTTTTTGGGCAAACCCATAATAATTTTAAATGTGTTTGCCCTGAAAAAAATACGTTAATACCTTGCGAATCAATAGGGTTTCATTTATCAAGTGAACGATGAAATGGGCCTGGTGGTCATATAAAGGAGTTTATTGTCATGAGAGATCATTTATTTTCAAATGATGCAGCCAGTGCATTTATCGATCATTATGGTAAATCATTAAATATATTACTGTCACACATTCAAGCGACTACATTAAATGCAATTGCATTATCATTATTGACTGCTTGGAAAAATAATGCACCTATTTACCTGATTGGCAATGGTGGTAGTGCAAGCATTGCATCCCATTTTGCCAATGATTTGGCGATAGGGCTTTCTACTCAGACAAAAATTAAGTTAAATGCCTATAGCTTGGTTGATAATCAATCTATAATTACTGCGATTGCCAATGATTATGGGTATGAACATATTTTTTCCAGGCAATTAATGGATAATTTTGATGAAAATAGTATTTTGATTGCTATCTCTGCCAGTGGTAATTCAGCTAATATTATTAGGGCTGTCAAACAGGCCAAGGCAAGTAATGGACTTGTTATTGCTCTTGTTGGTTTTGATGGCGGTGAGTTATTACCATTGTCTGATATTGCTGTTCATTTTTCTACAGAGCCAGGCGCATATGGTTTGGTTGAAGATGGCTTTGCAATAGTCAATCATTTGCTAGTGTCTTATATAAAAGAAAGTGTGGAAAATGAATTGGAGAGAATGTGATTAAAAAATGCATTGTGACCGGGGGGGCCGGTTTTATTGGCAGTCATTTAGTTGATGCGCTATTGCAAGAAAAATATCATGTTACTGTATTGGATAATTTACATGTGGGAAGAAAAGAGAATTTATCACATGCATTGTCATTACCTAATTGTGAGTTCTATCAAGTGGATATTCGAGATAAATCTTCATTAGAACCCTATATTAAAAATGTGGATTATATATTTCATTTGGCTGCTTTAGCAGATATTGTGCCTTCCATCACAAATCCTGTTGATTATATGGAAACTAATGTAACAGGAACTATGAATGTGTTGGAATGTGTGCGGCAATATTGTCCAACTATAAAGAAGGTGGTCTATATTGCATCCTCGTCATGCTATGGTATTTCCGATATATATCCAACGCCGGAAACAGCACGCATTCAGCCGCAATATCCATATGCACTGTCTAAGTTTTTGGGAGAGCAAACCGTACTTCATTGGCATCAAGTCTATGGTTTGCCAATAATATCGCTTCGATTATTTAATGTCTATGGTCCACGCGCACGTACTAGCGGATCATATGGTGCTGTATTCGGTGTTTTTTTAGCTCAAAAATTGGCAGAAAAACCTTTAACAGTGGTTGGGGATGGCGAGCAATTGCGTGATTTTACATATGTTACTGATGTTGTATCAGCTATTCAACATGCTGCAAAAAGCGCTGTTGTCGGTGATTATTATAATGTGGGCAGTGGCGGGTGTTATAGTATTAATCAACTGGTATCACTTTTAAATACAGACGTGACATATATTCCCAAACGCCCTGGTGAGCCAGACCAAACATTTGCGGATATATCAAAGATAAATACTCATTTGCATTGGCAACCAAAAATATCCTTTGAACAAGGAGTTCATCAGCTTTTATCGGAGTTGTCGTGTTTTCACGATGCGCCTGTATGGACATCCGATGCAATTGCTTGTGCGACAACAGAGTGGTTTCATTATTTGGGTGAAAAATGAGTAATTACTCAGTGAGGATAGAAAAAAATGCATATTAAAATACTATCTTTGGATGATCTTGCTAAAAAAATAAAACAGTTTAAATCTGAAGGGAAAATAGTAGGGCTATCTCACGGTGTATTTGATTTGCTTCATCCTGGTCATATTTTTCATTTTGAATCTGCAAAAAAAATATGTGATGTGCTTATTGTAACAATTACTCAAGATCAATTTGTTCGAAAAGGTCCTGGCCGGCCGGCATTTAATGAAAAATTGCGCATGCATACATTGGCAAATATAGAAAATATTGATTATGTGGGGCTTAGTCAATGGCCCTCTGCAGTGGAATTAATACAAGTATTACAGCCGAATCTGTATATCAAAGGAAGTGATTATAAATGTGCATCAGATGATGTTACTGGTAATATTATGCATGAAGTGCAAGCCGTACGAGATGCAGGCGGTGATTTTGCATATACAGATGAAGAGACTTTTAGTTCAAGCACGTTGATTAATAATTTTTTTAATAATCACTCCAATCAGGTGAGTGAGTATTTGTCAGAATTTAAAAAGAATCATTGTGCAAGTGATATTATACAGATGTTAAAGGATGTAAAATCACTTCGTGTAACTGTTGTTGGTGAAGCTATTTTAGATCGATATGATTATTGTCATGCCATGGGCAAGCCGCCTAAAGATCCAATTATTAGCGCTAGATATGCATTGCGTGAAGATTTTGCGGGTGGTAGTGTGGCAATTGCTAGGCATTTAGCAAATTTTTGTGATCAAGTAAATCTTGTATCTTATGTGGGTGAAGGGAATGAATCTGAATTTTTTAACTCTGTTTTGCAGCCCAATATTAATTTTCATCCGATTGTCACGCCTGATCGACCCACTGTTTGTAAACAACGTTTTTTAGATCCAGAGTTTTTGGGTAAAATGTTTGAAATGCAATATTTGGATGATCACGATTTGCCTGATTTTGTTCAAGATAACATTATTGAAACAATCAAACAGTTAGCGGAAGAATCAGACATGATTGTTATATCTGATTTTGGTCATGGATTATTTTCGAAACGCATTCAGGATGCACTTTATGATACAAAATGTTTTTTAGCATTAAACGTACAGAGCAATAGCGCGAATATGGGATATAACCCTGTAACAAAATATAAAAATGCTAATTTTGTATCCATTGATGAGCCTGAACTTCGATTTGCAGCACATTCTAAATACGATCATATTCATAATATTGCACATGGTGTAAAATCAAAGTTAAATACAAACCATTTACTCGTTAGCCAAGGACCTGGGGGATGTATTATTTATTCTGATGATCAATCACCTATTCATACGCCAGTATTTAGTCAACGCATTGTGGATCGTACAGGTGCAGGTGATGCATTATTTTCCATTACATCGCCATGTATGGCCAAAGAATATGATCCGCGAATTATTGGTTTTATTGCCAATTGTGTAGGGGCCATGGCTGTGGAAACTGTATGTAATCGGGATCCCATTGATCCTATTATATTGTATAAATTCATTACTTATTTATTAAAATAGTATTTATAGATATTTTGAAGTAGGTATGGGTGTGATGGATTTTTTGGCTATTTACTTCCCTTAGGAGTAATGGTTACCAGTGCTTTGCCGCTAACCTCCATTTCACCAAGGGGAGTGTCATCGAGCGTTTCGCGATTGATGTGAATGGGGGCGCTTGTTTCACTATCAGGATCAACTGTCACGATAATTGATTTAAATGAGGGGTCTGCGCGTTCAAATGCGCGGATGAGCCATTTTTCGGGTTCGCCTCGTGTATCAAATCTCATGTCAGGTGTTTCAAAATACCGACATTTACTTTCCCATATTTCATTGATGACTTTTTTGAATACCAATCGTAGTTTTTTCTGTGTATCATTTTCAGGTGTAAATCGAATTTCAAATGGAATAGTGGGTATATTGATATTTAATGTGCATTCACCTGTTTTCCAAGTTGCGAGTGCAGACTCAACTTCAGCTGTGATGACGGCATTTCCTCTTATGACACCACTTTTCCCGCGCATACTGCCCGACAGAGTCCATGTATATATAATATCAAATTTATTTGGAATATCTTCAAATGAATAGCTGGCATTGACTGTTCCAGAAATATCAATTGTCCACATGGAGGTTGTATTTGATTTTGTTTTTGGTGGTATGGGGTTCTCAATGGGGTCATCCTCAATGTCATCATTCAACTCATCTGGGTTATTTCTGGAATCATCATCATTGTCGGGATTGTTTATGTTATCGATATCATCACTATCTGCATTTGATATATCATCCTGGGAATTATCTAGGTCAGATAGAATATCATCATCAAGAACATCGTCTAATATGCTATCATCTATTTCCTGAGCAAAAGTAGTTATTGAAATACATAGGGTGAAAAAAGTAATATAAAAAAATAATCGTTTCATATTAATACACCTTATTAATTTAAAATATGATATTTATGGCTTCTTTATTTGGAATAATATAGTTTATTGAGATAGACAAGATTAATTTTTAATTTTGATTTTCTAAAATAGATGCCCTGCTGGAATGTGTGAGTATGGGGGGGGATTATGATATTTGTATGTGCAGCAACATTGCTTTGGTGTCTGGCATTTCCATTATCGCGAATGGCAGTGCTTGATTTATCGCCTATAATGGTTGCAGGAATGCGATTTTTAATAGGTGGTTTGTTTATATTGATTGTATGTCGAGACAAACGTTCAATTGTTGAGCTAATACGCAATGAGTATAAATGGATTGTTTTTTTAGGAATAATGGAGTTTTTATTAACATATATATTATATTTATATGCATTAACATTTGCACCTGCCAGCCATATTGCGGCATTAACATTGCTTACTCCCATATTTGTAGTTGTATTACAGATGTGTACTCAAAAGCTTAAAGCAGATCGTTGGCATGTCCTTGCCATGACATTAAGTTTTTTAGCAACAATCATATTATTCGCCAATGCATATTATAATAATAGTACATTTCAATATGATTATTTGATGGGGTATATGCTTATTATTGCGGCAAATCTATCATTTGCGATTACGATTGTATTTATTTATCAGAATAAGCAATTAGCAAACCCTCGCATGATTGGTATCTCCCAATTATTTGCAGGTGTTTGCCTTATTCCATTTATGGGTAGCATACACCTTGATAATATCTTTCATATGCCAGTGCGTGCATTTATTTTAATTCTTTATCTTAGTATTGTTAGTACAGGGCTTGGTTTTTATTTGTGGAATAAAGGTGTTTCACGTATTGGTAGTTGTCGCGCTAGCATGATAGGCAATTTAAAAGCACCAGGTGCCGCAATTTTGTCATTTATATTACTTGGCGAGGCAATGCATATGCCATTACTAATCAGTATGATATTGTTAATATTTGCAGTTATTATTATAGAAAAACGAAAGTGTAACTTATGAATACACCCATTTACTGCAATAGCATTGGCATTTCTATTCCAAACGAATCAATATATAAGCGCTTAGGAATGCCTGTATCTTCAGAGGGCATATCGATGCCTCCGAATAAATCAATTGATGCAATTATTCGCCGAGCAATGGCTTGCTGCCAATTGCAAGGGGCATTTGCCCGATTGCCTGTGACACAAAGAACAAAAGAAACTGTATGTATTGGTGATGATTGGTGCATTGAAAGTGAAAAATTGTCATTTTTTTTGAAAAATTCACATGCGGCAATTCTTTTGGCTGCAACTGCGGGTAATCAGGTAATGGAAATGATTTCTCATCTGACAGATAGTGAAAAAATGGGGGATGTAGTTGTATTTGATGCGGTTGGTAGTGAATCAGCAGACTATGCATTACAGCATATTCATAGGCATATCAGTAAACAAGTGCTCATGCATGGTGAATGTATTACAAGTGCGCGATTTTCACCAGGTTATGGGGATTTATCATTACACGTGCAAAAAGACATACATACAATACTGCAATTAAAAACTCTTGGAATAGATATTACAGATACCTATATTCTACAGCCGGAAAAAAGTGTTATTGCCATTGCAGGTATTGAATCAATAACAGACACAGCAAATGCGAGCTTATTACCGGTGCCAGGCACTGATAACAATCGGCAGTAAGTGTGTAGATATCGGTAATATTGTTTCCGGTGCCAGGCACCAAATAGAGAATCCTATTCCATGCTGATTTATTCATTGCCATAACATCACGCCTCTCCAACAATAGTGGTCAATTTTCAAACACTGTTTGTTCAATT
>CAYZSU010000106.1:0-6030 GCA_964480565.1 uncultured Myxococcales bacterium
GAACTATAACGATCAAATGATATTTGCGCTAGATGCGCTTCGCTAACCGCTTACATTTGATATGTTAAATAACCACCGCTTAGGTTATATACATCAGTGATTCCATAGGCTTTTAAGATGCGCTCTGCAATATAACCGCGGAGTCCAATGCGGCAATAAATTACTATGGATTTGTCCGTAGGGATAGATTTAAATTGATCCCGCAATTGATCCAACTCAATGTGAAGGGCATTTGGAATCATACCTTCAGCAACTTCAGCATGCGTGCGTACATCGATGATCGTGTAATTATCGTTATTGGTGAGTAATTCACTTGCATGAATGATTTGGCTATCGCCTTGAATGATATTGCCTGCAATATACCCAATTAAATTGACTGGATCTTTGGCGGCTCCAAATGGAGGGGCATAGGCGAATTCGCCTTCCTGTAAATCAAATACTGTGGCATTATATTGAATGGCAGATGCCAACACATCAATGCGTCGATCGACGCCATCTTGTCCAATGATTTGGCTGCCAAGTATTTTTCCTGTTTTTGGATCAAATAATAACTTGATCGCCATTTGTGTGGCACCAGGATAATAACCCACATGATTTAATGCATGCGTATAGCATTTTTCATAAGCGATATTAAAATGATTGAGCATTTTTTCATTCATGCCTGTGCATGCAACTGTAATATCACAGACTTTTGCGACACTAGTGCCGATAATGCCTTTATATGCATTTATTCGACCACAAATATTATCAGCGGCCAAGCGACCTTGGCGATTGGCAGGACCTGCCAGTGGAACTTGTGTGCGTTCATCAATAATTGGATTATGCGTTTCAATTACGTCACCAATTGCATAAATATCTATATCATTGGTTTGCAGGTAATCGTTAACTATGATGGCACCTCTGGCATTGCATGTGATATCTGACTTAGCGGCAATGTGGCTATCCGGTTTTACGCCAATGGCAAATATAGTCATATCTGTGACTAAGGACTCACCATTATCTAAGCCGATTGTGCGACCATCTGTGCTTAACGATGAAATGCCTATTCCCAGTTTTAATGTGATACCATGATCGATTAAATGTGTGTGAATAGGGCATGCCATTTCAGGGTCCAATGGCGCCATCACTTGTGGGGCTTTTTCAATAATGGTTACATGAATATTCATGGCGAGTAAGTTTTCAGCCAGTTCCAACCCGATAAAACCACCGCCAATGATGACTGCATGTTTGGGAGTGTTGCTATCTGCATAGTCTTTGATTTTGTCGGCATCAGGTACAGTGCGAAGAATAAATGCATTGTCCATGGGAAGCGTTATAAATGGCGGTAGAATGGGTTGGGCGCCAGGAGATAATACAAGTTTATCATAATCTTCAATGTATTCTTTTTTCTGAACATGATCATAAATTGTAATTGTTTTATGGGTACGATCAATATGCATGGCTTCATTGTTGACGCGGACATCAATATTATAGCGATTGTGAATGCCTTCTGGCGACTGAATAAATAAATGATCACGATTTGGTATTTCACTGCTGATATAATAGGGTAGTCCACAATTGGCAAACGATACATGTGGTCCGCGTTCTAATAAAATAATTTGAGCGTGTTCATCAAGCCGACGAATACGTGCGGCACATGTCGCACCACCTGCGACACCGCCAATAATAATTACTTTCATAAGACCCTCTTATTTTATTGGAGTATTTTTAGAAAAGGATATTGTACATGTTCTTTTCTAAATGCGTTCATACCAAATAGCAATTTGTGGGAGCGTTTAAAAACATCCAGATTTTAGGTGGACAAGCGGCAAAAATGGGCATTTTCAAGAGCACTCCCATAAATTATACGATGCCTGATAAAGCAGCGCCCAGTACTGCGCCATAAATGGTGGCACTAAATGGATTACTGGTAATTGGGCATGCACCGGATTGACATCCAATTAGCTTATACATCACACCATATCCAATAACAGCACCTATAACCGCGCCGATAATAATTTTGAGACTCATAGGGCTTTCCTTATATTTTTTGCTGAATCCAATCGTTTAACGATTCTTTGGGCATTAAGCCAACTACTTTATCCACGATCTCACCATCTTTGAATAAAATCATTGTAGGAATACCTTGAACACCATATTTGCTCGGTGCATCTTGATTGTCGTCAACATTTAACTTGGTAATATTGATTTTGTTGCCAAGTTCTTTGCCGAGTTCTTCCAAAATAGGTGCCGCCATGCGGCATGGACCACACCACGGTGCCCAAAAATCCACGAGAGTTGGAGTTTCGCTATTTATTGTAGAATCAAAGTCAGCATCTGTTATTTCTTTTACATAATCACTCATAATTCCTCCATAAGTTATTTGTTGATTTATATAGATGGTGATAAAAAAATGAAAGTCAATTTTATCCCTAAACAGTAAAAAAGTGATTCCTTTTATTTTGAGCCTGCCTTTAAAATAGACAATTTGTGAGATTGTTTACAAATGCACGAGATTCTAGGCGACCGAAAATTCATATTTGGAGCGTGCATGCGAGTGCGTGAGGACCAACGGGTGCTATACTCAAGAAATACAGCAGATGGGCCTTATTCAACAATCCCATTATGGGAAACTTCTTGCAAATACCACTATGAGACGCTAATTAACCCGCTATATTATGGCTATATTACCTTGGACAATAAGCAATAAACGAATTCTTCGGGGCGAAAAATTGCTTCGAGAGTGTTGTGATTTTTTGGGTTTTGACGAAAAACGTTTTGATAAAGATGCCAGGAAATGGATATCCACACATCGCGTGTCCGATGATAGTGATACGCTTAGGCGGTATGTCTATTATGCAGTACTAATATCGCCAAGTGTGACTATTAAGGCGGTTCATTTTCCTCCACAAGGGATGCGTGATTTTAATGCCTATAATTATGAAGATTTTAAACGGCAAGCATTGGAAGATATTGTGGCCTATAAAATTGAGCACTTTTTTGAACGCTTAGGTCGCTATGAGGCGCAAGGTGTGTATAAGTCTGTTGTTGAGCAAGTAGAGCGTCCATTAATTCAAAAATGTTTGCATTGGGCAGATGGTAATCAAGTGAAAGCCGCACGTGTATTGGGTTTACACAGAAATACATTGCGCGAGAAGATCAAACAGCTAAAATTGGATGATTTGAAATCATAAATATTTCTATCATAGGGGTCGCATGAAAAAATCAGTTATATTATCCATTGGTGGAACAGATCCATCTGGAAGCGCTGGAATTGTGGCGGATTTATGCGCATTAAGAGCGAGTCATGCCACAGGTGTGTTGGCTGTCTCCGTCGTTACCGCGCAAAATGAAGATGGTATATTGTCCGTTCATCCAACGCCTTCAGATGTATTTGATCAACAGCTAGCAACTGCTTGCCGGGATCGGACAATTGATGCTATTAAAATCGGCATGGTGGGCACCACTGCCAATATTAATATATTGGTCACATATTTGAAACGATTGCAGCATGCGCATATTGTGATTGATCCTGTGCTTCATTCATCAGCAGGTGCTGCACTCATGGAAACCAATGCATATCCCATTTATCGCCAGATGTTATTGCCATATGCACATGTCATTACCCCCAATATTATGGAAGCAGGCGCATTATCCGGCATGCAAGTGACAAGTATTGATATGATGAAAAAATCAGCCGCGATTATTTACCGAGAGACCGTGCGTTTAAAAACTTCACAGGATCGACGATTTGCTGTGCTTGTAAAGGGCGGGCATTTATCCGGCGATGCAGTGGATGTACTCTATGATGGTCAGGAGTATCATGAATTTTCGCAGCTGCGTATTGATAGTCGGCCACCGCGCGGTACGGGTTGTCGTTTTGCTACGCTCATGGCCCTTTACCTAAGTCAGAAAAAATCATTGGTGGATGCAGTCAAGCAAGCAAAGAAGGACTTAAGCGATTTTATTCAACACTATCATCGCTTGACTTAGGATCATTCGGATTGCTTTCTGTCATATGTGAGTAGCCATTTATAGAGTGGGATGATGTGAATGGTTTTGTCATTTATAGATAAAGTCGATTCTTCTTTTGCTGTAATTAAATAAGATTCATCCATATTGAAATAATTCATTGCTTCGATGAGGCCATCAATTTCTCGTTTTCGTGTTTGGTCATTATCAATATTAACGCTAACATTGATGATGAGCGTATCATTTGGCATGCATGCATAAAAATCAACTTCATGAGATCCTTTAAAATAATAGATATCAGGTGTATACCGCCGCAAATGCAGAAAGACGATATTTTCATATAACTTGCTCATATCTTCTGAAATAGCATAATCGTAAATTTTCTTAAAACCATTATCAATGGCATATATTTTCTTGGGATTTCGATATTCCTGTTTGATTGAATGGCGATATATGGGTATTGTAAATAGTGCATAGGCATCTTCTAGGTGGGATAGGTAATCAAATAATGTATTTTTGCTCAGCTTAAATCCAGTGGATTTGAAATCATGGTATAGTTTGGTTAAGCTAAGCAGCGTTGCAATATTGGTAAAGCAATACTTATTTAGATGTTTGAGCAGGCTGCGGTTGGTGATATTGTAGCGATCGACAATGTCTTTATATAGGATGAGTTCCAAATAATCACTGAGTATTTTGCGTGTAATTTCAATATCCTGATGAGTGGTTTCTGGAAAACCGCCATGGATTAGATAATTATGCAGAGCATGCTTGATATAATGCAGCGATGATGTGCTGTGTATGTTGATATCAATATGATGAATGCGCACATATTCACGAAATGATAATGGGAAGATTTCAAATCGAATGGTTCGGCCGCGAAGGGATGTCGCGATTTCAGTGGATAGAAGCTTTGCACTGGATCCAGTAATGTAGATATGGCAATTCAGTGTATCATGAATCCGCCGAATGAATAATTCCCAATTGTCAACGACCTGCACTTCATCGAAAAAAAAGTATACTTTTTCATGCTGCTTATCTGGAAATAGTTCATAATAGGCATCAATGATGAGTTGTAGCGATGTCAGTTGCAGTGGGTATAGCCGATCATCCTCAAAATTAATATATATTATGTTGCGGCGATCGATTGTTTGCCGCAATTGATTGATAGTGTGAAACAATAAACAGCTTTTGCCACTTCGCCTAACGCCGATGAGCGAAATAATTTTGTGACTATTTAGTGGAATATGACTATCACGGGGGTAGATATGATCGATATTTCGCTCAATGAAGTCCGTGATTAGTTGCTTGAACTGCTCTTTGATTCGATTATCCTTGTCCATAGGGACAATTATATGTATTTTTATCCCTATACACAAGGATAATTATATGTATTTTTATCCCTACGGATAGGGGTAAAAGATTTTACAGTACAGTTTTATGCATAATATGCATGTTTTTTAGTTTTAAATATGTTTTTTTGCATTGACAACTGTATGTGTTTTAGGATATGTCTAATTTAGCTAAGGATTGTGAATATTATGCAAGCATATGACAGACAACAACATATTGCCGCACTGATTGACAGTCAGGATTTTTGCACGCAGCAACATTTGCTTGCTGCATTGCAGGATCAGGGTGTTGATATGACGCAAACCATGCTATCGCGGGATTTAAGGAAAATTTGTGCGCATAAGCAGGGTGGAGTCTATAAGACAGGTCCTTTGGGATATGCGCTGGATGCGTTTAGCAAAGTATTGTCTGTTGAATGTATTGCGCCCAATATGATCATTGTCAAAACAACGCCTGGCCTTGCAAGTTCTGCTGCCTTACTCATTGATGAGTCTCATATTGAGGGCATTGCCGGTACTATTGCCGGTGATGATACGATTTTTATCTGTATTTATTCAAATGCAAATCAATCAACTATTATCCATGCTATTTCCAATGCATTTCGTTTTCGTCGTTCGTAGCTGACGCTACGAACACCTATTTATTTCACTTATTTTTGTAATTTTATATATAACTTCACTAGTGTCCGGTTAAATTAAAATAAAAGCATCTGATTAGGATGATGTTTAT
>CAYZSU010000107.1:0-1367 GCA_964480565.1 uncultured Myxococcales bacterium
GTCAAATGAGGTATTTGTAATAAAGTAAATCAGGGAAAAGCTGATCAATAGCAGACAGATATATAATAGATAGCGTGTGTTAATTTTGGATAGAAAAATCATGCGAGGTGTTTGTGCACGATCCCTTAAATGTTTATTTTTTAACGGTTCGATCATATTGTTTCTCCCAAGGTGAGATAGGTATATCATGATTTGGTTGTATGATTCAAGTCAATGGAATTATTTTATCTGGAGGAGGATTGTTTTTTGGACGGTTCCTTTTAACAAGCGCTTTACTTTAAAATACAGTCATGGCATGGATCATCAGCATTATTAAAATATAGAAAAACACATGATTAAAAAAATATTATTTCAAAAATCCAATCACTTTTTCGTTCAACTATTTCGCTATGGCCTTGTGGGTGGCGTGGCATTTATAGTGGACATGGGAAGTTTGGTTTTTTTTACAGATGTGATTGGTATTCATTATTTAATTTCTGCGATTATTGCATTTATATTCGGGTTGATTACCAATTATATATTAAGTATTCATTGGGTATTTAATGCGCATAAAGTTGAATCCAAGCGCAATGAATTTATGATATTTGCACTGATTGGACTTGTGGGGCTGGCTCTGAATGAGCTGATTATTTGGGGAATGACAGAGGGGCTGCACGTTCACTATACAGTGTCAAAGTTGGTATCTACAGGGTTAATATATTTCTGGAATTTCTTAGCACGAAGAAAATTACTTTTTTAAATTGATGATAGTTAAAATACATAAATGATAAATAAGGTGGCTTATGTCTAAGAAAACAGCGATTATTATTGGTGCAGGGCCTGCGGGGTTAACCGCGGCCTATGAATTATTGAATAAAACGGATATTATTCCAATTGTATATGAAAAAAGTGCGGATATTGGCGGTATTTCAAAAACAGTCAATTATAAGGGAAATCGTATTGATATTGGCGGGCATCGATTTTTTTCAAAATCCGATCGCGTGATGAATTGGTGGAAGAAGATGATGCCAATTGCAGATGAATCCAATAAAGATAATGATGCGATTTTATTGCAGCGCAGCCGTTTATCACGTATTTTATTTTTGCATTGTTTTTTTGGATACCCTATTTCACTTAGTGTAGAAACTGTCAGAAATTTAGGTCTATTTCGTACGATGATGATTGGTTTTAGCTATATCAAAGCTTGTATACTGCCGATTCGCCCTGAATTAACGCTTGAAGATTTTATGATTAATCGTTTTGGTCGGGCACTATATTTGACATTTTTTAAAAGCTATACAGAAAAAGTATGGGGCGTGGAATGTAAGGATATCGGTGCAGATTGGGGTGCGCAGCGAATTAAAGGCATATCCATATCCAGTGCAATT
>CAYZSU010000107.1:1467-5976 GCA_964480565.1 uncultured Myxococcales bacterium
ACTCAGGAAAAATTGTCAGTTGATGGGGATTATGTATTTTCAACCATGCCTATTTCTGAATTGATTGCTGGTATGAGTGGGGATGTTCCAACGACGATGCGCGAAATTGCAACAGGTCTGTGTTATCGAGATTTTATGACAGTGGGATTATTGATTGATCAGGAAAATAATTCTCAGTCTCCAAAATATGATTTGCGAAATTTAACGGATAATTGGATTTATGTGCAGGAACCGGATGTTTGTGTGGGCCGGTTGCAATTATTTAACAATTGGAGTCCCTATTTAGTGAATAATCCAAGTCATACATGGGTGGGTTTGGAATATTTTTGCGACGAAGGAGATCATCTTTGGAACAAAACAGATAAGGATATGATTGATTTGGCAAAAGAAGAATTATATCAGTTAGGAATGCTCGATAAGCAAGCTGTGCTGGATGGTGTGGTGATTCGTATGCCAAAGACATATCCTGCCTATTGGGGCACCTATGAGCGAATGGGTGAATTTCAAAGCTGGGTAAATACAGTGGATAATTTATTTCTTATTGGCCGCAATGGGATGCATCGCTATAATAATCAAGATCATTCCATGCTGACTGCAATGACTGCTGTGGATTCAATTATCAATGATAGTATTACGAAAGAATCTATTTGGGCGGTGAATACTGAAGACGACTATCATGAAGAAAAATCGTAAATGGGACTTACCCTATCTGGGCATTTTTAAATAACTTCATTTTTATTTAAAATAATAATAACTGTGGATCAGGCTCAGGTTTATTAATGCGTCTATCGGATGAGGGCATTAATGTGCCATCCAGTGACATGCGTTGGCCACAGCGCTTGCAATAGGATGTGCCATCCAATCGCTTACCAAGCCGTTTAGATCTGCATCGTGGGCATTGGGGCGTATGTCGCGTAGATTGATATTCCATAGGATGTGAAGATATAAAAGGTTTTATAATTGCGTGCAAGTAAGAAAAAGCATTTTTCCGGGCTGTTGCAGGCAGTCCCTAAATATGAAATAGCCAGTTTTGATGATTGTCTAACTCACCACGAATCAGTTGAAAATAGGTGTTCTGCAATGTTAATGTAATGGGTCCGGGCTTGCCTGTGCCAATTTGCCTGTCATCGATTTCATATACTGGTGTGACTTCCGCGGCTGTACCAGTTAAAAATACATCGTCTGCCAAATACATAAAATCCCTGGTAAATCGTTCTTCCTTAATAGTATAGTTAAGATCGTGCGCTAATTTAATAATGGTTTGCCTGGTAATGCCAGGTAAAATAGGTGAGTTGATCGGTGCAGTATAAATGGTATTATCCTTTACAATGAAAATATTTTCACCGGAGCATTCCGCTACATAGCCTTGGGTGTCTAGCATGATGGCTTCATCGTACCCGCCTGCAATGGCTTCGCGTTTAGCGAGTACAGATGTCACATATTGACCATTGATCTTTCCTTGTACCATGCCGATATTGACATGGTGGCGATTAAATGATGACACTTTGGCTCGAATGCCATTTTCAAGTGCCCCTTCACCTAAATATGCGCCCCATTTCCATACAGCAATGGCAATATGGATATCATTGAATTTGGCAAGTCCCATGTCGCCATCGCCAGAAAACATAATTGGCCGAATATAGCATTCATCCATACGATTGATACGTACAGTCTCAATATGAGCGTCAATAAGCTCATCAATACTAAACGGCTGATCCATGTTGAGAATATGCGCGCCATCGCATAGACGTTGAATATGGTCTTTGAGACGAAATATTGCGGATCCGCCTGTATTTAATTTATAACAGCGAATGCCTTCAAATGTGCCGATACCATAGTGCAAACTTTGTGTGAGTACGGAAATAACAGCATCTTGCTTGTTGATGAACTTTCCATCCATCCATATCTTTGCGCCTGTATCGACCATGATTCCTCCATTTAAATTAATAATTAAAAATGATAGCCGACAATAGCAAAGGTACGTGCATATAGCAATGCTTCTAATTTGAATGGGGATAAATAAGATAAAAATTTTTTTAATTGAAAAAAATAATGGCAATGTCTATTAGAAAGCCTGTCTAATATTGTTTTAATGGACTTATCTGCCTATTATGGAGGTGTTTGTGAATTTAAAAAAATACATAGAGTATTTATCCAATAGACCTGTGCTATTATATGCGATTCTTTTTATAATAATTTGTTTGTTGCGGATACCGACTTTGTTTTATCATTTGTTTGATCCAGATGAAGCCATATTTGCGAATGCGGGCCGCATCCTTTTGGATGGTGGTACTATATATGATTCATATATCGATCATAAACCACCAATGCTGTACTATATGTTTGCGGGTATGTTGAGTATTGTGGATGATCTTCGTTTTGTTCATTTTATTGCAATGATTTGGATGTGGGCGACATCCTTGACAATATATCATTTATGCAAGCATGTATTTTCGCAGACTGCTGGTGTGATAGCCGCATTGTGTTATTCGCTATTTTCGTCAACGCTTATTTTATCTACATCTGCTGAAGTATTGATGAATTTGCCTATTGTTGTTGGTGTATATTTTTTCTTTAAGGGTATTAAAAAAAATACGTATAAACATTATTTTTTTATGGCAGGGATAATGATCGGTAGTGCCAGTTTAATTAAACATCAAGCGGGTCTCGCAATTATTCCAATGATTATATATAGCATGATCAATTTTAAATCCTTTCGATTTTATGGGTTATTGATATTGAGTGCAGGAGTAGGTGTTTCTTATATTCCATGGGTATTACTGGCAGTTGTTCAGGGTAATTTAGAAAATATGATTCAATGGGGATATTTACTTAATATGTCTTATCTGGATAAGGGGCCAAATATTTCGTGGTGGTGGGAAATGCTTAGGCAAACAGTGCGCGCTGTTGTTTTGGCACAAGTGCTTTTATGGGTGTTTTCCATTAAGCAGATCAAGCAATTTATTTTTAATAGTGACGATCATTGGAAAATGAAAAGTAGTTCTCCAATTTTTTTTGGCATATTATGGCTAGGTATATCCATATTTTCAGTGATTATGGGGCTGCGCTTCTATAAGCATTATTTTATTCAGTTGGCTCCGCCATTGGTTTTTTTGGCAGCATCTGTATTATGGCAATATATTGATCGATGGGAGAGCTTTTCAGCTAAAAGAAAGTGGGTATTTCTTATTTTTTTAATTGTACCTGCCATTAGCTTTATGAGTTATTACTCGATAAAAAAATATACAAAAAGTTCCTATCATCAGTCAGAGGTGGTGGAAAAAATAGTAGACTACTTAACGCGTAGCACGATGCCAGAGGATCAATTTTTCCTATGGGGCCAATATGCAGGGATTTCATATTTATCCAGGCGATATGATGTATCACCATTTGCACATGCAAGCCTCCTACTTGGCAATTATGATCCATGTAAAATACCTGACGATTATGATGTGGCTGTGTTGGGTAAAAATAAATATTTTAATCAGCTTATTGAGGTATTAAAACAAGATCCCCCTAAAGTGATTATTGATTTGCAACCCCAAGGCTTTGGTTGTTGGGGGCATTTTGAAATGTCAAAATTCCCAGCATTAAAACAATTTGTTGATGATAATTATGTTTTTGATGCTGCTCCAGGTAGTGCACATGCATATCAGTTAAAACAGTAGGTGCTGTCCAACACCGAAGGTGGGCGTTTTGATGGCAGTTCCATAGTTCCTAAAGAGTGTCTACTTTTTGTCTATATGTTGGTGGTGTTTTCGTATTTTTATGATATCAAAAAACATTTGAATGGAGTTACGTATTGGATTTACTCGAGAAGCTTCGTCATTGATCCAGACTACAGGAGTTTCTATGACATTATGGCCATATTTGCGAGCAAGAAAAAGAATTTCTACGTCAAAAGCGAATCCATCAATGTGTCTATGAGCGAATAGTTTTTTAGCTATATCGGCGCGGAATAGTTTGAAACCACATTGCGTATCCTTAATTCCAGGGAAAACTAAGCTTTGAACTAAAAAATTGAAAACCCGTCCCATGATTTCTCGATAAAAAGGTTGGCGTTTTTTTAGATCTGAGTCAGGTAATGCACGTGAACCGATGATCACTGCTGCATTTTTATTACAAGCTTCCAGGGTGAGCAATTCCTCTATCGGTGTGGAAAGGTCTGCATCTGAGATTAGAATCCATGATCCGCTAGCTTTGGTTACGCCATGTCCTACTGAGAAACCTTTTCCTTTATTTTTACCATTTTTTACTAACTGTATGCGTTTATCAGAAACCGCGCAGTCATTAACAACATTGCATGTATTATCGGTAGATCCATCATCAATTACCAATATTTCAGCTTGGCGACCATCTTTGTTGAGCCATGTCAATATACTATCTAAGGTCGCTCCTATACGGAGAGCTTCATTATAAGCGGGAATTACAATGGAGAGAGTAATGTCATCTATATTTTCTTTATTATCGTTCGGAGTTGTAGTATTTAATGCTTTTTCTATATTCATT
>CAYZSU010000108.1:0-5950 GCA_964480565.1 uncultured Myxococcales bacterium
CATTACTTTTTTTATGCTTTTTTCATTGACTTCAGAACGGGTCCATATATGACAATTGAAGGGAAGGCAGGACTCTATTGCATAACCATTCATCACATATTATCGTGATACTCATGAATTCAATATGTAGCGTCATACTTGCCGCAGGCCAGGGATCGCGTATGGGTATTCCAAAATCGAATTTGATCGCGCAAAACGATCGAACGTTTTTGGAACATATTGCGCGCATGCATGAGGGCTACGTTGAAAAAATCATGGTTGTTGTCGGCGCATATACGCATGAAATTCATATGCCACACATGTCCATCATTACACGCATTATCAATACACAATGGAAAAAAGGGCCATTCTCATCATTGCAATGCGCGTTAAAATCATGTGAAAATGACACATATGAAGGATATATTATTCATCCAGTGGATGTCATATGCCAATCAATAACAATTGAAACACTCATTCAATGTGCACAAAACCATCCCCACGATAATGCGATTATTCCATCGATTAATCATCGCGGCGGACACCCGATCTATATCTCACATGCATTGGCCACAGAATGTATGAATGTATCCATCGATGACCCCAGTGCCCGATTGGACATGCAGCTAAAAAAATCACGCATTTATTATATGAACTGTAACGACCCCGGTATTCGAATGAATATCAACACGCCAGAGGATTATGATAACTGGAAAAATGAAATAAATTCAATGAGTTTATAATTTTACATTGCATTGTAAACGACACCCATGAAAATCTTAATGCTCAACCAAACAAAGGAGAAATGCATGACTGTTACAGTAAAAAAAGTAGATACACGCCATATCGCAGCAGTTAGACACACAGGCCCATATACGGAATGCGAACCTGCGTGGAACACACTGTGCAACTGGGCAGGCCCCAAAGGGTTACTCAATGACACTACCGCATATTTTGGCCTCGCATTTGATTGCCCGGAAAAAACACCTGCGGACCAACTACGCTATGATGCATGCATTAGCATCGACACCAATACAACTGCTGATACGAATATCGCTGTTAAAACAATTGAAGCGGGCGACTATGCGACCATGACACATAAGGGATCCTATCGCACATTAAACGATACCTATACGACGTTATTTACCAAAGGCTTGGCAGATACTGGGCGTGAATTTAACCCCAATCACCCCTGCGTCGAAGTATACTTGACAAACCCAAAAACCACACCGGAAAATGAAAACATTACGGAAATTCAAGTACCACTGAAATAATATTTTTTTGACTTAATGAAAACAGCCAGGCTGATCAAACAGTCTGGCTTTTTTTATCCGCCTTATGAATTATGCATCTATACGATCAGAGTAATATAATCTTGACTTAACAATACTCATGAGTATTATTAAGTGCATATTATAATACTCATAAAGGATCGATTTATGAAAAAAATACGTTATTTAAAACAGCCTATTATAGAAGACTTGAAAAAAAAGATGGTATTTATTGGTGGGCCACGTCAAGTCGGCAAAACAACGCTTGGGATATCGCTTTTAAAGCCAGCAAGCGAAACAAATCCTGCTTATTTAAACTGGGATATCAGCACGCATAAATCAAAAATAATCCAAAATAAGCTCCCTTTGGAACAGCACTGCCTTATCTTTGATGAAATTCATAAGTATGCACAATGGCGACAGACAATGAAGGGACTTTATGATCAATATCATGCAACGCATTCCTTTATCGTAACAGGGTCCGCACGCCTTGACCACTTTCGAAAAGGTGGCGATTCATTGCTTGGGCGTTATCACTACTATCGCCTTCATCCTTTTTCACTACTTGAACTGAATAAACATCCCAAAAAAGACGATGTTGATCACCTTCTCCAATTTGGTGGTTTTCCAGAACCCCTTTTTAGCGGAAATGAACGGGATTGGAAGCGCTGGCAACGGGAACGTCGCCAACGCGTTGTTTATGAGGATTTACGCGATCTCGAATATGTTAAAGAAATCTCATTAATTGACCTACTTGTTGAGAACCTCCCATCAAAGGTTGGATCGCCATTATCCATTCGCTCCATTAAAGAGGATTTACAAGTGAGTCATCAATCCGTTGAACGCTGGATTACAATTTTAGAAAACCTATATATGGTCTTTCGAGTTCCCCCTTTTGGTGCACCACGCATTCGAGCTGTCAAAAAAGAACAAAAACTCTATTTCTGGGATTGGTCACATATACCTGAAAAAGGACATCGTTTTGAAAATATGGTTGCTGCTCATTTATTAAAATTCTGTCATTTTATGGAAGATACACAGGGCGATGATATGGAATTACGGTTTATTCGCGATACGGATAAGCGTGAAATTGATTTTGTCGTCCTAAAAAACAAGAACCCTCTATTTGCGGTTGAGTGCAAATTAAGCGA
Source organism: uncultured Myxococcales bacterium (assembly GCA_964480565.1). Lineage (GTDB taxonomy): Bacteria > UBA10199 > UBA10199 > 2-02-FULL-44-16 > JAAZCA01 > CAYZSU01. Next base: position 2,402 of record CAYZSU010000108.1, read on the forward strand.
CAAGCAATTATCACCGCATATTAAATACATGCAGGAACGCACTGACATTCCCATGTTTTTTCAAGTTCATAATGGATATGCAGACTTTGGCAGCAATACACATGGCCGCGTATTGCCATTCACAACATTTTGCAAAGATATTTTAGGGATATGAGATAATTATTACAGTATCCATTTTATTATCCAAAAACAAATGGATGATGTACTACTTCTTCACCAGCACGTTTACTGACTCCACATGAAAGGTTTGTGGAAACATATCCAAGGGTTGTGAATATTGAAATTCATATCCGTGCTTAGTAAAATCAATGATATCGCGCGCTAATGTTGCAGGGTTACAGGACACATAGATAATTGTTTGTGGATCCAATGAGGCAATGGCATCAATGGCATCCGCACATCCTTTTCGTGGTGGATCCAAAATAACCATATCGCATGATGTATGAATCATACTGGCCACTCGCTTTGCATCGCTTTGAATAAAATTAACATTGGACACTTTTGTCGATTGCTTCACCTGATTCGCAATATCAATGCCCTTGGCATCCACATCACATGCAATAATAGTCGATGCAATTTTAGAGAGCGCAAATGTAAAATTACCGCCCCCAGCATATAGCTCCACGATATGATCATGCGCGTATTTTTTGGCCGTAGCCACAATCAACTCCCGTAAATTCTCATTTTGCTCGGTGTTAATTTGCGCAAAGCTCGGCCCGTCGGATAGCTTTAGTGCAATACCACGATCGCGTTTTCGAAATTCATTTCGACCGGCCTGCAATTGCTGATTGATCTCATCCGCTGCAATATCACAGGAATCAAACTCCACAATCTCATAGGATTTTGGGCGATAAAAACCGATTTTTTTATCCCGAATATGCAGTTGAACGCGATTGCGATAGTTCCAAACATTTGGCGATGCAATGGTGTCATGCACTGTTGGTGATGATAATTTGGCAATGCGAGTTAAGCTATCTTTCAAAATGCGTTTTTTCCATAATAATTGCGTATCATAGTCGATGTGCTGCCACTGACATCCGCCACACGTGCCAAATACCGAGCATTTGGGCGAAATCCGATTTGGCGATGGCATCACAATAGTCTCTATTTGCCCAATCGCATACGATCCTTTATCCTGCACAATCGTAATTGTTAACTCATCGCCTGGCACGGAAAATGGTACAAATATCCATTTACCATCAACTTGCCCGGCACCTTGCCCACCGTGAATGAGCGTTTCAATTGTAATATTCATAAGGATAGGAGAGCTATCACTGAATGGATGAGAGTTCAATAGGGATTTAAATTTAACGACTACTATCAATCATTTGAACGACCCGCTGTGACCATACATCTGGCTTTGTGAGCGCCTTGGCACCATCATAGAGCTGGTCCAAAATATCTTTTGCCTGTAAATTCTCATGGGACAAGGCAATCAATTCAGCCAGTATCTCTTCAATTTCTGCACGTTTTTCAAGGCAGCGTATGCTTTCATCAAATGCCGCGATGCGCTGCTCCAAGTTTTCAAGGTTAGGCGAATGCGAATGATTCATAAGTGCACGTATATTGGAATCTATTTCCTCATCCACATACTCTGGCATATCGATGAGACTACTTGCATATATGTCCAGGCCTTCAATCGCAAAGGAGTGATCCTTATTTCCACCTGGATTGCCAATTCCTAATAGCACTTTTGCAGACCGTTGGCTTCGCTCACCCCACATGCCAGCGCGCTCATAATGCACAGTCACATTGCTCGCTAAACCATCCCATGTCCCATCGATATTTTTCTTGGCAGCGATTTTTAATAATTCAAATGATGCGGCATTGATCGACCACCGCTCAGCTGACAATGTATGCATTTCCAAGATACGAACGATGTGACTGCGATCCACATCAATATCACTATCTACAAGTAATCGCTTAATCGCATCTTTTAGCCCAACATCACCCGTTTCAAATCGTGAAAATATCGTGGCAATCGCATTCTGATTACCCCACATGCCAGCGCTTTTATCTCTTTTAGTGCATCCGTTGATTTGGGATAACTACCTTGCAAAGATACAGACGTTTTTACAGGTGCAATAAAAGATGCCAGTGCATCGATAGAAATAGATTTAGCCTGTCCCAGAATATCATGGCTGGAATCAAGCTCCGCTAAAAATGTCACCTCCTTCATCGCATCCACCGTATGTTCATTTCTCTCACTGGCTATGGCGACACAGTGATTAAAGTACATTTTCTGATGCTCACTACTATGGGACTGTTGAAAAATAGCAATTTTGGGGGTTGTTCAAAAATGTTCAGATTCAAGGCAGACAGCAAATTCAATGAGGGCGCATACATAAGAGTATGTAACCGATTTGGATTTGCTGGACAACACCGAAGATGGGCGTTTTTCAACAGCCCCACTATCTTTGGAGTGATTTGATATAATTCCACGCCTTATCATGCGCCGCACTACCCTCTACTACAATATCGCAAAACACATTGGATGCCCCTTTTTAACACCAAGTTCTAAAGCATCCGTATAACCACCTATATAGTTACAACTATTTTTACTCGTACTTGCTGCTTCAAATATATGATCAAACACTTGGTTGGATTTTTTTAGATGCTGATCCGTAAACAACCAGTCATCAAGCTGTTTTGTTTTTTTGCCATCACTTAATTTTATTAATTCCACCAATATACTCGGTGAAAATCGATCATGATGATGCGTCAAAGCAGTGATGGCTACTTTTTGAAATAAATGAATATTCGTTTTTATCAAGCCACCGGGTGACGATATGAGAAACTCAATGGGAGATAATAGTCCTTCTTCTTTCCATTGACTGCACTCGTTTATCCAATATGCCAAAATATGAGATTTGGATAATTGGCTTAGATCAATACGATTCAAACAATCATCAATTGCATCCACTTCAATACCCTCTGAACGTAAACTCACCAACCAACTCAAAGCCACCATATAAGGCAATGACGCAGTCTCCCACGCATCATTATTATCTGAAAAATAGCGTGTAATTAGCTTACTTAATACTTTTGTTTCTATCGCAAGGTATTGCTGTTCACTTAAATTGCATATTTGACGATCACTCGCTGTTAGTTCACAGTATTTTCCATCCGTAACCGCACGGCGAAATAATGCACTGATGACTGAATGTTGTTTGGATGCATTTTTTATTAGCCCATATTTCGCCATTTTTTCTGAAATACTATCCGCTGAAAAAGCATATGAAAATGCATAGGAATCCTCATTATCATTTTTTTTAGGAACTGCTGAAAAGAGTATTGAATGCTCAAGATTGTAGGCATCAACAGGAATACGATACAATTGGGTTGAAATTGGGGGATTTGCCATAGATATACCTTATGATTTTTGTCTCCTTATTATTATCGGCTGATTGGCCCAATAAATTGTGCATTTATTTGCAAAAATTTATTTATCGCCGCAAACAAGCAAAACGTTTACATTTGCGAGGCTTTAATATATAATAAATTCTATAAAAAGGAGTAGTAACTATGAAATTATTGAAAAATAGACAT
>CAYZSU010000109.1:0-5648 GCA_964480565.1 uncultured Myxococcales bacterium
ACTATAACGATCAAATGATATTTGCGCTAGATGCGCTTCGCTAACCGCTTACCTTATTTCGGACGATAAAGTACTGTCATCAATATCCTGAATTGGCATTTCGTGATATGTCTCATGGTAGAAGTTGGATGAGTGAGTTTACAAGTTGGTACAATGATGAGCATTTACATAGCGGGATAAAGTATGTGACACCGTCTCAGCGTCACTCAGGAGAGACAGCAATAATACCTTGAGGACTATATCCTTTCAACACCATCAATGTGCCGCATGCCAACGCTGCAATATTAATTACTGTTGCTGAAATAAGCCCCCATTTTTGCTGTAATAATCCAGAGTTAACAACATTTTTTTCCAGGTCTCGCCTATGCTCAGATTGCTTCTCTGCCATCGTAATAATACGATCCGCAAAACCTTCTTGAATATCATCATATTTTGCCAATACCTCAGGAGGTGGAAGCGGACCTGTAAAAACAGCTAGCCCTTTTTGAACAACTGGTTGGTTTTGATAAGAGGAATGCTGCAAACGGCTTGTATCATTATGAAGGGAATTATTCTTTTTCATTTTCAGCCGCCTTTATTGCATATTGCAAATCCTTACCCGTCATTAGCCAGTCATTATATATTGCAATCGCGTCAGCCTCACCTGAAGAAGCACTTTCATTATAAGAATCAAATGTAGCACCTAAGTCCAATGCCCTAGCAATGCCGAATTCAAAGTTTGGATTTGCAAAAAGATAATCACTCATCTGAAACTCCTTGTTTTCTAATTCTAGCAAATCCAGCATGATAAAGTCAATAACACCCAATAGATTCGCTATCTCATAAGCTCACATCTTTTAACCACATTACCCACGAACTCGCCTGATAAGCAGCCCCATCACCATTATCAATGCCCATAGGCTGTGAAATATGTGCTAACAGTTTCGTAATTAAAATGGCAAATTCCATCCGATAATGATTGCTATTGCGCCCGCTAAAAACATGATAATTAAATAAGAAAAGTTACCTTTCATATCTTTACGATCTTGATCACTTCTTTCTCTTTGATTATCCATGCTTGCCATTCTGCTAAACTGATAGCCAAAACTTTTTATTGAAAGATTGCTTCCAATAGGAGCCACTATGCTAATGACTATTGTAATAGTGCCAAATACAGTAATGAGTTGTCCAAGGGATGTATCGAAAGATTGTTGTTTAAACAGCATGATGAATCCAGAAAGCAGAAATATGATAATATTTATTATCAAAATAGGCGTTAGTGTATTTTTTAAAAGTTTAAGAATAGATAAAAACATAAGTATTACTCCGAATAAATCACATGTTCATACTTTTCATGTCTTAATGCATGATGGAAAACAAGCAGTCTTTTTCATACTTTTCAATATCAATATTAAAACTGGCAATTAAGGAGTTAAATGGTTTTTGAAAACAGATATCCTCCATGAGTTTTAAAAAAGTTTTCAATCCTAAAGTAGTAATGAGTTTGTCGCATATCCATCGTACTTCATAATATGCAATGTTATGCTGTAAGATAGAGCTATCTAAATCTAGTAATGAGTAATAGTTTTGAGATAAAAGATCATTAAATTTTATGAAAGTTTTTTTGTTTAAATTAGTAAAGTTACGGTTTGTAATATATTCTGCCAACCCTTCGTTTAACCAATAGGGCATTAATTTAAACATATTGTGTATATAAATATGTGCTATTTCATGCATTAAACCTGGAATGCTATGCTCTATATCTCTTTCAAGAAAACTTGTGCTGTATTCTGTACTAAGTATAATCATATCATTTTTTGCATATCCATGTACCCAGGATGGAAAATTCATTTGCTTTTTCATTTTTTGATGTGGAATGATTTTGTATTTTATTGGGATAGATAATATATTAATGCCCTTTTTGTGAAAAATTGATTTTATCTGTTCAGTTAATTTCACTATTATAGTTTTTACTGCATTATCTAAATTATTTGAAGAAATATAGATATTGCTAGCAATATTTTCAAAATCTTCTGGGTTAGATGATGTAGTTTTTTCTACTAAAACATATTCTTCTATGAGAGTTTTAATAAATTGATGTACATTGTCCGATAAATTGTAATGACTATGGTAAAAATTATGAATAAATAGATTATCAAGCAACTTAGCAGCATCATGATTTATTAGAATTTCACTACCGTTAGGTTCAAGTGAAATGCGAATTAGACCATTGCTTTGCAATACGACAGATGTTTTGGTACTTATCATAAGTTTATTGTAGTTTTGCATAATTAAAATGTATGATTATCTAATAAATTAAAGGCTAACTCTCTAAAATATGTTTTCATCAAATTACAATATGGAGTTGCTTTATCAATATGATGATATTGATCATAAGTACCGGCTGCGCATCCCCCACAACAAAGTCCTTCTATTTCACATCCAGCACATTCATCTAAGTTACTTACAGTGCGTTGTACTACGTTTTCATATTCTTTTGATGTAAAGAACGACTTTAGACAGTGCAACGATCCTTTGAGATGAGGCAAGCCTGCACAGACTGCAATACTGCCATCTGGATTAACAGAAAGCTCTCTTCCCATACCGGCGCAAAATTTACCACTTGGCTTTCTACTTGTGAAAAGATCTAAAAAAGGTCTCATTAACATTCCACCAACAACAATACCCTTTTTCGATCCATAATTTACAATATCAATGAATATTTTTGCAAAATTTGTAGAATTAATATGAGTATTTTTAATGTCTCTTGTAACCATTGCATTACTTATATTGACAAATTTCACCTCATTATTTTCTGCAAAATCAATTAGCGATTTTAAATTTTTGAACTTAGGTGTTGTCACTGTAGCATTTAATACTACATTAGCATTATATTTTTTTAAGAGCAGAAGTCCTTCATTAACTTTATTGAAAGATCCCACTCCAGATAACATGACTCTATTGATATCATTATCAGGACCAACTCCATCTAAACTTAGCCCTACCTTGATTTTAGAATCACCAAGGTACTTGGCAATTTTATCAGTAATTAGCGTACCATTTGTAACAATATCAATGACAATCTTGTGATCATCTAGATTATAGTTGGTTTTTAAGTACTCTATTGTAGAGTATACTATGGGCCAATTTAATAGTGGCTCTCCTCCAAAAAAACGTATTAAATTCTTTTTTTTGATGGCGTTTTTTGAGAATAGTTCAATAAACTTGTCAACTGACTCTATTGCTGTACTTAAAGGCATATGCTCCTTTTTATTTTCTTTAATAGTACTCTTTGTACTATTATAAACAAAACAATAGCGGCATTGCATATTGCAGCAATTGCTTACATTAAGGACTAAAAAGTTAATCCATTCGCCATTTTTCCAATTTGAGAGCCGAGGATATTGATATTTAGTATTTTTCTTAACTAGCAAAGATTTTTCTATTAAATCATTGATAATACCTGTTGAATGATCGGTTTGACTATTTATATGTATAATTTTTTTTTGGGCCAAAGTTACAATTTTATTCCAGGACGGTTTATCTAGTATTATTCCATTGCCAAGTATGGAGTGATAAATGAGGACTTTATTGTTCTTACTGATTGTCATACAGTAATCTGAGATGCGATAGAAATTTTCATGAGTAGTCATAGATTTCCTTTTCTTCTGAATAATATTCTAACAATTGTCCAAGTAAGAGTATTAATAAATTGCAATAATCGTGACTAAAGCTATCTGAGGTAGTGTGATATATTTGAATATACTTGGCCATGCCCTTACAAATATGAGCTAATTTACATTTTGTGCATGATTTAGCTACTTCACCTCGAAAGAGGTCTAATTCTTTTGTATCAACAGAGCTTATGCTATAATCATGACCAATGTTTGTTTGTGTATATGATAGTTTGAAGCTGCCATTAGGTAGAACCTCTAAAAAACTAAATTTAGTATCAGAAAATTCATAAGGAGTATTATTTTGCACTAATCTATCAAGTAAAGTTAACCAATTTCCTCCAATTTTAATTCCGCTTTTCATTGAATAGTCAATAAAGAGTATGAAGTGCTTACATATTTCCGATGCGTTAATTTGAAAAATATTATTGAATAGGAAGTCCAAAAAAATAGTAGTTATATTCAATTGGCCCGCTAAATCTACAATGGGAAGTAGATTAGTAAAATTAAATATAGAAATACAGGTATCAAATTGAACTTTATAATTAAACTTCTGTAATAGTTCAATTCCTTGTATCATTGCACTATAAGCATTTTTAGGAGAGTTACTTCTTCGTCTTTTGTTGTGAATTGACTCAACACCGTCACATCCAATATGCATTTCTATAGGAAAAACAGATAGCTCTTTTGCAATTTCTTTTTTTAGCAAAGTTGCATTAGTATTTATGATGCAGCGTATTTTTGACTGATCATAAAAACTGAAAATATACTCTAATATTTTTACTATTTCCTTCCAGCATATTAGAGGTTCTCCGCCATAAAAACTAATTTTTATATTTTCGAATTGGTGAGAATGCAGGGTAAAATAATCATCGATAACCTTTTTAGCGAAAACTGATGAAATATGATCATTGTTTATATCGCAATACTGAGTGTCATTGATAACGTGGCAATTAATACAATTTAGATTGCAACGTTCTGTCATACGAAACCTTAAGTGAAAAGTAGGTTTATATTTTTTTGTGGGTGGTTTCTTTGTTAAAATTGCCTTAACTTGTGCATTACTTTCCAAAATATTTTGTATATCCTTTGAATTGCGCAAAGAAGAGTTCAAGTAAATTGCATTACCATAGTGACAATGATACAGATTGCACCCCCTAATGCCAGGTAAACAAGCTATAGTGTGCTCTTTGTCCAATTTAAAATGTGGCAAGTAAGTTAGCATAATATATTAATAATGATAGTTTAAGACTGTTATTATAAACCTAAAATTGTCGATATTTTAGCAACCTAATAAAAAAGCTTATTGCTACTATTTTATCTTATTAGGTTTTGGTTTACATTATCACTATAAATGTGTTTTTCTAGCAATGTTGATCGCAAAAATTTACGCAAGGATCATCACAAGGCAGTTGTCGAGCAATTTCATTTTCACTAGCTGTATTGTTTTGTGACTGAAATGGGCGAAGTCCTTTTAATACCGTATACCTAATATTGATTAAATTAAGGTTGTCATTGGCAGTTTCAAAACCCTTCTTTTCAATATTTGAATTGCTTGGTTCCACGGGTAATTTTTTTTCAAACTGATTATTCAAATTGTGACTTCCTTTTACTTTCATTATCTTCTCCTTTTGTTATTCAAAATACTATCATCATGATCGTATTTTAATATAGTTTACACAACATATTGACATTTAAGGCATTTTTTATATATACAGCAATTCGAGTGCGCATAACATCATGGACACCCTACGTTTTGTTTTTGCAGAAAATAATGGAATGTTTCAAAAAAAGCTGTACTGGCAATTGAGTGAAGTTTCTCAATTCCAATATTCCATGCATATTTTTTTCTATCCTCCAGAGATAATCAATTGATATACAGTCAACTGCAGAAAGCTGATTTAAACTTAAGCCTGACTTTTCTCTTAAAAATTTCACCTTACAACCTACATTCCCGGCATACTCATAACGAGGATGGCGGTTTAATCTCCAATG
>CAYZSU010000110.1:0-5521 GCA_964480565.1 uncultured Myxococcales bacterium
GTGTTACTTCTTCTAACTCCTTTAGGACCATTTACACAATCTATTTTACACTCCCATAGCGTTATAACAACGCGACGACTGCCTTGACATATACCGTTTTTGAACAACCCCACAAATTGTCTATTTTGAGGGCAGTCCCATAAAGGCGTTTAATTGAGACAGCATTTTTTGTACATTTTACCACTACCGCATGGGCATGGCTCATTTCGACCCACTTTTTTAATAGCTGAATGCGGTATTGGAGCACCCATATCCTGCAATCTTTCTGTTCGACATTGCGCAGTTGCTTGAATCACGCCATTTAAACATTCTGTGATTATTTTTTCCATTTGCTCGATATTTTCAATGAGTGAGGGAAGCTGGGTATCATCTTTATCAGATTCAGGTGTATTGATGATACTTCTATACATATGGGTGATTGTTACAATTTGTTCGATATCAAATTGTCCAGATTCACTGAGGTCGTCTGGATCTGTTTCGCCATATTTCAACCCAGTTATAAATTGGGTCATTTCGCTGTGTCTTAATGCGAGATGCTGATTAATGGACTGCCTGGATGGTTCCATATTGGACGGGGATAAATGAAATGGTTTTTTGATATCATGATGCTCAGTGAGTGTATTCCAAAGTCCCATGATAGCATTCATGTAATTTTGAACATTCTTCATGAAATTAAATTCTGCCTCATTTCCATCTTGCAGATATGCAAATATTGTATTCATTGGCACATGATTAACCGATGATATACATCCCATTAAAAATGCTCTAATTTCTGGGAATGGAATATCGCATCCAAATTGATTTAGTATTTTTTTGCATTTTTCTTCACTAAACATATGTCATGTCCTTTTCATTGGTAGAGGAAGGTAGTTACTTTCCCCTTTTTGCTTATCTTGGCATATATCTTCTTGCAAGGTTATATTTTTGAACAACCCTGTTATGCGGGGTAGCAGATTCATGAGCGAGTTAACCCTTGCAAGGCCATACTCATCTGATAGCCTATGGGTATGACAATTAAAAAGACAAAGAAAAAAGTGCTAGAAACAGCGGCCAAGCGGACAGTGGTGGTTAATAAATCCATATCTGAATTATGCAATGATGATAGCATTGCCAGTAATGTAGACGTGGTGTCCAGTGAATGGACGTCACTTGAGCCCACGAATAAAGATATGGGCATGGTCAAGTTCTATCTGGACAAGGGTGTATCCACAACCGTTATTGGCACGGTATATGGCTTGGATTTTGAAATTAATGTCAAAGGGTGCAAGGTCAATGTGTTCTTTGACTATTATAATAAGCGCTTAAAAGTGCTCAACTATCAGGTCAGCGATTTTTCGGCTATGATTCAGCGACTGGTGTGGCTGGCAAAGCACAATAAATTCGATAAGATTTTCGTGAAATCGCGCAAGCGTGATTTTCAGAAATTTTTATCGCATGGCTTTGTCATGGAAGGTGTACTGAAGTATTATTTTAATGGTGAAGATGCCTATATTTTATCGCGATTTTCATCCAAATCCCGTGCGATCAGTAAGCATTTATTAAATGAATCAGAATTGATTGAAAATCTGATCTATCATACTGAAGAAAAGGTCACTCCTAAGCTGGATAAGAGATATTCGATTATTACAGCAATAGAGGAGCATATTCCACAACTGGCATTTATCTATAAAAGTGTATTTGAAACATACCCATCGCCGCTGACTAATCCGGATTATATCAAGTCCACCATGGATCGAAATGTAATTTATAAGTTAGCGCTTTGTGGCAATGAAGCGGTGGCTGCAGCGAGCGCGGATGTAAATCAAAAATACAGCAATGCAGAGATGACCGATTGTGCGACTAGTCCTAAGGCAAGAGGGGCTGGACTGATGCAGCATTTACTGATCAAGCTGGAAACGGATTTAAAAGCACAAAAGATAAAAACAGCTTATACCTTGGCACGTGCCACGAGTATTGGGATGAATAAGGTGTTTTTCCGATTAAACTATGAATATTCCGGCCGCTTGATCAATAATTGCGATATTTTTGGATCTTATGAGGATATGAATATTTGGGTAAAAAAACTCTAATCCATATTAATATTTGAGCAGTTATAATATCGATAACCCCACAAAATATCTATTTCTAGGGCATTCCAATAGCATCTTTCTTTTTTTGAACGCTGTAGCAAAGGACTTTACCTATGAAATCAGTTGCAATAACAGCACAGGCAATGGCCTATATGAGATCTCTAGATGTGGAAGTTAGCAGAGATACACTCGCCCAATACTTTATTACTCCTGAATCTAAAGCTTTAGCTGATGAATGGCTTCAAGTCTATCCCGGTCTTAGTCGTCATGGTGCACTTCGTGGCCGGCACATGGAAGATATTGTCAGCAAATACATTGATAATGGTGTGCTACAAATGATCAATATGGCAGCAGGCTTAAATACCTTTCCTTACCGTCATCCCAAAGCAAAGAAATTGGCACATTATGCTGAATTTGATCTACCTAATATGATTGATTTCAAAAAAGAAACTATTGAGCAACTTACTCATAGAGGAATGATTGAAGAAACTTCCCTAAAAGTTAAGTATGTTCCCACCGACCTTTCAACAGATATTGCGCTTTCTTTTGAACGTTTAGGTTGGGATTGGTCTAAGCCTACGATTATTGTAATGGAGGGTATTAGCTACTATATTCCAAACGATGCACTTGAGAATATAGTTAGTACTCTTAGGCAGTTTTTAATAAAAGGAAGTCCGGTTTTATTTGATTATTTTCGGCCAAGCGATCGAGAAACAGATTTGTATAAAAAATTTTATGAAACAATAACGCCTTTGGGTGAGCTGCTTTATACTTTTTTTGATCAGCCAGGAGTAAAGAAACTTTTTCAAGATTTTAATATTGAATCTGACTTGCTAATTACAGAAATTGAAAGAAATTACTGTAGCGATCAAAAAACAATAGAATTTGCCTCTTATCTCACTGTAGTGCGGTAACTTCTCAATTTTAAGGACAGCCACGAGGCTATTAAGGTTGTGCAAAAAATTGGCCCTTAACTATTTTTGTTTCAAGGACATTGTTTGAATTGACAAGTACTGCATCGATGGAGCCTTCAATAAGTGCATCATTAACAGGGCTATATGTAATTTCAATGTTTCCACTACATGCACAGAAAGGTTCTTCTTCTAGACACTCTTGAGAAGCGATCCATTCGATACCGCTAGATTGATCGAAAATGACAATCTGTGCGGAAGGACCACTCTTAGTAATTTCATAACTACCACTACTGGCTGCGGGCCACCGTATTGTCAATATACCTGACTGTTCAGAAAAATTATTATTCTCATCCAGTATAACAAGCGGTGACATTATTTGTGGACCAGAGCCAATATCGATTGTATTTAGTCGTTTTGCCGGTGGAGTTCTAAACGCATCTTCCCCAATATTGAGAAACGCTTGCATAAAAGGATAACTCCTATCCCCATTGGTGGTAATTCTAAATTGCGTCGTCGCATTATGCATATCCTGGATATTACTCAGCGAATCATAGGAATCCTGTATAGAAAGGCCATCGGTAAGCAGTTCAAAAAATTCACTTAAGCTTTCATATGAAAATTGACGCGACACATAACCATCATATGAACTGTAGCTTTTTCTTTTTTTATTTAAAAACGCTTTGCGCATACTCTCGTGATTTCCATGGCATGACCGCATAATAATATGCAAATTACTTCCCGAAGTAGCATCTAGAGCATAGTGATCAACAAACTTAGGTGTAATGGCGATATAATGATTGCCTCTGTAGGTAGCCATCGTGAGGCGCCCTGCTTTGAAATCATCGATATAGGTCGCAATTTTCTTTATATTCAAACGATCATATGTGAACATAAAGAAAATGTCTTTTCCATCACGTTGTGCTGCTCCACCATGTGAATGAAAAAGAAAATAGTGATGTCCGGTATTGATACTTAATATGCCGCGTAGCGCTTCAACCGTGGCCTGTGAGCTAAGATATTGTGAAATATATGACAATGAGGGCATATTCGGTTCAGCATAATATTTTTTAAAATCGCTTATGAGTGAATAATCAATAAAGGGAAATGTTTCAGGCGACGCACATGCATCTGAGCTTCCCCCTTCGTTTAGACATGCTTGTTCTTGTTGCCAAAAGAAGGGTTCAAACACATGAAGATATTGCACATCATTTATTTCATTGAGAGAACTTTCATCACCCAAAACCTTCTTACTATTATTGCTAGTAATAGAAAGACTCTTATTCAATGATAATGATTTAGGCAGTAATGTAATATTAGAGAATTCAGAGTCGGTCATGTATGCATAGGTAATACCCTCGGTTGATGTATACCAGACTGTGGTGCCATCTGATGAGACGGCCGCATCAACAATATCCGAGCGGTCTTTAAGCTGTGCCACCAATGCGTCTCGTGCGTCATCTTCACTATGCGTATCAATTAACGCAAGATATGCGTTTTCAGTGTTTGTAAGCAGAGTAGACATAGCGGTATAATTGGCGGATGCATCTTCCGATATACCCTCTGATAGATCATTGGCGGTATTCGTACTTCCGCCACAAGCTGTGCAAGCAAATGTTAGTAAGGCGATGATCATTAATGTGCGGAAATTCACAAGTTACATCCTTTCCATTCTGGGGGCAGTTCTAAGGGCATTCTCTGAAGTTGCTATTTTGTGGGGGTGTCCCATGATAATTATGTGGTGATAGCATTTGTGCGATATTGGCACCAAGCACGCTGATCAGTTACATTTTTTTCAATTAAAATGATTATTTTGAGGCCAATTTCAGATAACTTATCCGCTAGCTTCTTCTTTAAATTGCTGGCTCAATGCCTGAATTGTTTGGAGTAATTTTTTGCCTTTTGCAGGGTCAATTTTTTTAGAACCTAATAGAAGTAAATACGTACTAAGTGATCGTTCAATTGAATCCCATTGAGTGGCTAATAAAAAAGGAGGCAACAGTGAAAGCTGTAATTGCATTCTATGGAGTGAGTTAAATATTTCTCTAAAGCCTTGTCGAGTACCTGAATCAACATTTGTGGGCAATTGATCGATAAACGCATTAATATGTGTCTGTGCCTGTGTGACAATAGTAGATAATGAATCAGCAGTTTGTGATGGCATGGCCGGAGAAATGGCTGCTATTGGTGGAAATTGTAAAACAATAGGGGGTTGTGGATAATTAAAATTATCTGCAAGCATGCTTAAACGAAAACCATAATCTCCACTTCCTAGAAGTGCAGACATCTTATCTTGATCTACAGGGGGTATGCCGGAAATAGTAGCGGGGTTAATAGCAGTATTAACACCTGCCCGCTCTAGTTGGACTTCAAGTTGATGCACCCTATTTGTTAACTCATTCCACTTCTCTAATGCTGCATCTGGTAATATTGCTTCATCTCTTAGTTCATTAAATAAATTATTAAACGATGCACGGATGTCTTTGAATTGTAACCGCTTAGCGAAGAGCATCTAGTCCGCAACTCAAGTGTGTGCTATGG
>CAYZSU010000111.1:0-5460 GCA_964480565.1 uncultured Myxococcales bacterium
TGAATTGCTCAATATAATTATGCATGCTCGTTGATTTAGACTCATATAATCGTCGGTTTAAATTTGGAACAATTCCTTCAAATATATTTTTATAGGATTTTTTTTGATTGTTAGAAATATATGAAAATATGATTTTTTCTTTTCCAGACCCGTGAAGTAATGCATTTTGTATCTTTTGACTTAATGCCTCAAATGAGCTGTGTGCATTAAATTTATAATGATCTGCCAATGCGTGGATGAGTATCGTACGATCATTGTCACGCATGCGTTTCCAAGGTATTATTGATTCAGATAATGATTTTGTTTTGTCAGGTATAATTAAATCCGGATCAAAATAACGATGTGTGCCAATACCATCGCATGTGGGGCATGCTCCTTTGGGGCTATTAAAGCTAAATGATTGCGGCGTGATCTCAGGCAAGCTGATATCGCAATAGGGGCATGCATGGGTTTCGGAAAATAATTGCTCATCAATGATTAGTTCATTGTTTTGATCGTCATGAGTTAAAATTTTAATTAATCCCTTGCCATAATGCATGCCAGTGTTGATGGAGTCTGCCAAACGTGGTCGAATATTGTCTTTAATGTGCAATCGATCAATATATAGGTCGATTGTGTGTTTTACATGTTGTTTTAAGGTTGGAATATCGCTTAATCGGTATGTTTTGCCATCAATGCGCGCGCGCGCAAAGCCTGACTTGCAAAGCGTTTCAAATTCATGAACGAATTGACCTTTTTTATTGGAGGCAATGGGGGCTAATATGGATAGCTTGGCATTCATTTTTGTGTGTAATAGGGTGTCACAAATTTGTGACACTGATTGATGAGTGATCGGTCGCTTACAGGATGGGCAAAATGCACGGCCAATGCGTGCGAATAATAGGCGTAAATAATCATATATTTCTGTGCTTGTGCCGACGGTAGATCTGGGATTTTTACTGGCATGACGCTGTTCAATGGATATCGCTGGGGATAAACCGTCAATGGAATCCACATCCGGTTTTTCCATTTGATTTAAAAATTGCCTCGCATAAGCGGATAAGGATTCTATATAACGACGTTGACCTTCCGCATAAATGGTATCAAATGCGAGTGATGATTTGCCTGATCCGGACAGTCCTGTAATTACTACCAATTTATGTTTGGGAATAGTAATATCAATATTTTTTAAATTGTGCATTCGCGCACCGCGAACGATAATATCTTTGCTGGCCATATATTTTCCATTTCTATTTTTCAATAGTGGGAGTGCTCTTGGGAACGCGTCATCTTTGGCGCCATTCCAGTAAACAAGACTTCCTTTAGCAGTAGTAATTCTATAGAGATTTGCCAATAGGGGGCTGTTGAAAAACGCCCATCTTCGTCGTTGGAAAGTCAAATCCAAATCGGTTACATACTCTTATGTATGCGCCCTCATTGAATTTGCTGTCCGCCTTGAATCTGAACATTTTTGAACAATCCCACTAATTGCTATTTCTCAACAGCCCCATTATATCGGTTAGATTAATAACTTATGGGATTGCCATTAAAATAGCTATTTAAATGGCCTTTAAAAAAAAACAGCCAGGATAATCATCCTGACTGTTTGAAAACTATGCAACCTTTGTTAAGTTCTTTTTGCAATTGATATTTTTACTTTAATCCAATAGCCTTCATGCCTGCACTGAGTAATTCTTCTACTTCATCATTGCTGGATGCTTCTGCATAGACGCGAATAAGGGGTTCAGTACCAGATGCGCGAAATAATAGCCAGCTGTCATTATTAAATAAGAAATGATGGCCATCCATGGTTTCATGTTTGATCACTGTTTTATTACCCACAGATTTTATATCTAAGGTGGCCATTTTTTCGCGTGCTGTCGCAATTTCATCCGCACTTAAATGATTGTCAATACGGCGATACTTGCAAGGGCCGAATTCATTTTGCAGTTCTTCAACAAGTTGTCCTAAGGTCATATTGCGTGTGGCCATTAATTCTAGCAGTAAGAGATCAGAGAATACACCATCGCGTTCAGGGATATGTTCTGGAAATCCAAATCCACCGCTTTCTTCACCACCAATCATGACACCATCTTCCTTCATTGCAGGGCTGATATATTTAAACCCAACAGGTGTAGTATCTAGAGGCATATTGTATTTTTTTGCAATGCGGTTGAGCATTTGTGTGGTTGAAATGGATTTGATAATTTTTCCAGACCATTTTTTATTTTCAATGGCATGGCGAATCAAGAGTGCATAGACTTCATGGGTGGTAACAAAATTGCCATGTTCGTCACATGCGCCAGCACGATCGGCATCACCATCTGTAAGCAGTCCGCATGCAAAGTTGCCTATTTTGACACGTTCCATTAGTTCATTGGCATTTGGGGGAATGGGTTCAGGGTTGAGTCCAGCGAATGTAATGTCTGCCTCTGTATGAATTTCTGTAACCATATCACCTAATAAGCGAGTCATATAGCTGGTGCCTGCTCCGAATAACGGATCAAACATCACTTTAAATCCACTATTTTTAATTTTTTCCATGTCGATAAATTGATGAAATGACTTCATATATTCATCATACGGATCAAAGTAGGATAGCAGTGGATTGTTATCCAGTTCAGCATATTGGGCAGGGCGATTTGCTTCATCGTTTTCAATGATTTTTTCCTCGATTGGACGGCAATAGTCTGCACTAGCAGCACCGCCATAACTTTCTTTAAATTTAATGCCATTCCAATTGGAGGGATTATGGCTAGCTGTAATGACAATGCCAGCAGCATAGTTTTTATGACGTGTATGCCATGATACCGTAGGGGTTGGACAATAGGTATTGCTTAATACAGTTGTAATATTATTGCCGAGTAAAATTTGAGCCACTTGTTTGGCGGCTTCAGGACTTTGATTGCGACGATCATAGCCGATGACAACGGGTTTTCCTGTGTCAGGTAAATCAGGGTATAAATCCGCAAAGGCCTGAATAACCCGTTCAATATTTTTCGGAATAAAATCCTTGCCAACAATTGCTCGCCATCCATCGGTTCCAAATTTAATTGTGTCCATTTTTTCTCCTGTTTCAAATTTATTATTATGAATTCTTTATGATGCTTATCGAATATCGATAAATGCCTGATGGCGTTTTTTGTTTAAATATGTTTTTAGCGTACTTTTCATACGTTCATTGTAAAGTGCATCGAAAATAGTATTTTTTAATTTAGTAAAGTTGGATGCAGATAGTTCAGGTAATGAAATAATTTTTACAATGACAATGGCGTGATTGGTTAAAATCGGTTGACTAATATCCCCAATGGTCATTGTGCGAATAGCCTTTGATACTGGTATTGGTAATACGGATACGTCCATCATACCCATATCACCGCCTTTATCTGCATAAGGGCCTTTGGAATATTTTTGTGCTTGGCTGGAAAAACTAGATCCCTTTTTAATACGCTTAATAATTTGCAGTGTTTTTTTATGGAGTGATTCAAATTCGGTTTGTGATTTGATCATGGTTAGAGGGAGTACAATTTGGGCAATATGTGCCTTGTATGCACTTCTAAATTGTTTTTGATTATGCTGGAAATAATCTCGCAAGTCCTGATCCGTGATTTTTATTTTTGGGCTGATTTCTTTTTCAATAAATTTTGTTTTTCTAATTGTATAGCGTAAATCATCTTTATATTTCTCAAATGTCAGGCCTTTGGTCTTTAATTCTTTTCTTAGCTGAGTGCGGTTCATTTGATATTGCTGTAAAATATTTTCCACAGCTTTGGTGAGATCGTCATCAGTGACAGTGATATCGTCATGGTCTATGACCAATTGTTTGAATAATTTTTCATCAATCAATTCATTTAATGTCATTCGAAATTTTGTTTTTTTATCTAAAATATGTGCATCAAATGTCATTTTTTTGAGATGCTCATTTACATCATATGCTGTAATAATATCCGAATTTATAATGGCTGCGACTTTGTTATATGTGTTTGCATAGGAACAAGGGGTTAAAAAACATCCAAAAATGAATATAAAAATCAATGTCAACATGATTGCCCTTTCAATGGGTATGAATACCGTGTGTATTTCGGATATTCATATCTGCAAGATGGTCGTGATAAATAGTCACAGATGCATTAGAATGCAAGTTTTTGATCCATGCTTCATAATCATCGTTTGTCGGTAAATTATTTTTCTGATGTGCGATTAGTTTGAATACAATATATCGCTGGCGCTGTAGGCTTAACCATTTTTCTATATCAATACCCTTGGGGATATATCGATTTATGTCGCTTTTTGAGGTAATTTTATTTCCAAATAAGGCGGATAGATAGGGGAATAGTTCGTGATCTGTACATGTAATTCCCATACGCATGCCTTCGCTAAGTAAAATAGTGTCATTGATTAAATCTGACATAATACGCTGTTTAAACTCAGTAATCTCTGAGGGTAAATGAAGTGTCAGGGAGGATCGATCCAAAACACGCATGGCATAAAATTGAAAATTTTCCTGACTAATTGTAATTCCATTAACAGTGATAATAGTGGTGGTGTGTGGTGATTTCCAAAATGAGCATGCTGCTACAGTAAAAAAAATAGTCAATATTATGATGTAAATGAAATTTTTCATACCTTAAAATACCTGTGGGGATGTATTAGGGGTATGCTAAGAAAGTATCCAGTACAGTAGATACACATCTTGTGAACATACCCGCAGTTTCATTTTTTAACAGATTCATATATGCTATATTAGCTAACATAGCTCGTTAACTCGCTCAAGGCGTTTTTTATATCTGTTAAAGATGCGGGATAACCTAGGTAAGTGATATCAATGGATAGTGTGTCCGGCGATGTGATTTTTAATGGTGTATTCTTTTTTTGCATTAATTTAATGATGATTTCACCGGATAAGGGGGTGGATTTATGCATTTTACAGTGAATTAAATTATGCAAGCAGCTCACCTTTTCGATGCGACAGTGAATAGCAATTAAGCGAATACGCATCAGTTCAATTAGATTTTGTGCATTGATCGGCATACTGCCATATCGATCGGTGAATTCTTCGTACAATACATCAATATCCATATTATTTCGGCATCCAGAAAGCCGGCGATAGCATTCAATGCGATTGTTAATATCTGAAATATAGTTTTCAGGGAAAAAAGCAGGGATGCCAATGCTGAGTTCAGGGTCAATGTCATCATGGATAATTTCACCTTTTAATTTTCGTACAGTGCGTTCCAATAATTTGCTATACAGTTCATAGCCCACTGCATGAATATGGCCGGACTGCGCGCTTCCTAATATATTGCCTGCACCACGAAATTCTAAATCATGCATGGCAATTTGAAATCCACTTCCTAAATCACTATATCGTTTAATGACTTGCAATCTCTTTTTTGCAAGAGGGGTAATGGAACTGTCTGCAGGGGTGAGTAAATAGGCATATGCTTTTTTATCACTTCGTCCCACGCGTCCACGAAGTTG
>CAYZSU010000112.1:0-5408 GCA_964480565.1 uncultured Myxococcales bacterium
GACATTACTTTTTTATGCTTTTTTCATTGACTTCAGAACGGGTCCATATATGACACCTTTAAAGGATAATTTCTACATTAGTACAAACGCCCAATGAATCCCTAAAATAAAAAAATGCCAGGCTCCATAATGAACCTGGCATTTCTATTAATTAGTACTATTCAGTCGATTAATCGCCTAAGTTCATATGAAACATGGCTGTGACTGTATTTTCGCTCAAACTACTGCCAAAGCTGATTGCTTGGCCATCCAATGTCCCGGTTTCATTCAAGGAATTCTTAATCGCATGCATATAGCTCAAAGAAATCGCATATTTCTGCGATAAATTAAATGTAGCACCTGCTGTCAGGTGATGCTCCACAATGGCTGGAAAGCCAACCACGCGAAATGCCTCATATGCAAATTCCCCGGCTTGACCGCTATTAAAGCGCATGCCCTGTACGGTACGTTCATCCGCTCCTAGGCCATGAACTGCCATATCAGTCCCTGCTGCAAATCCGGAATGATTTTTCACTGGACTGCTCGCATAATTATATCCCGCACGCACGCTCACCCAATCGGCCACATCATATTGCGCACCAAAGGCAATCATATATTGATCTTTCCAATCAAAATCCTTATATCCATCCGCACCCTTCCAATTGATCCACTTACCATCGACTAAAAGAAGTAATTTTTCCAATGGACGAACAGATACACCAAAACCCACTTCCTGTGGTTGGTATAGTTTGAGATCATTTTTTGTTCCATCGCCCGTAAAATCATAGACACGCTTATACTTTAGCGGTGAAATGGACTTATAGGTCAATCCTACGGATAACCAGGATAATGGATGCGCTTGCACACCGATCTTTGCTGCCACGTGAATGGATGATTGCAGGCCTTGGCCAAAATCAATCATACCATAATTGATTAGTGGTGAAATACCTACAGAGAGCTTATCATCGATAATTTCATAGGCAAATGATGGTGCAAATTGAAATAATTGCTTGGTGGTTATAAAGTCCATGGCTCCAACAAAATTACCATATGGTGCTGCCTGTGCTGCAAAATTAGATGTACCACCCACATCTTGATTCACATAATCCACGCCCATGCCAGAAATACCATAAAACGCCATACCCACAGCAAAGCGCTCTTTAAATGGAATCACAAAACCCGTGGTGGGTACGACAAAACTCGTGGCTTTGCTCTTACTGCTGGTGGCTGCATTTGGCGGCAATGTTGCATTTGCACTGGTACTTGGTAAAAACAATGTCGCACCAATACCCACCTTGGCATTATCAAAACTCGTAATACTGGCTGGGTTCATATGCGCGCTACCTGCGGCGTCCATGCCTTTACTACCAATACCCGCACCACCCATACCGCGCTCCGTACCAATACCGATCAAAATATCGCCATTAGTCGCCATCGCACTAGGTGCTGCAATTGCACAAATCAGTGCAATCAAAATAAAACTCCCCATTTTCCTCATTTCCATTTCCTTTCTTTTATGGGCTAGAGATTCCCCCATCCCCCAAGTAGTATCTAAAAAATCAATTTTTTAATACTTATTATAGAGTATTTACGGAACTTTTTGCTAAATCACAATAAAAAACAGTCCCTTTATACAATAAAAAAACCCTCGCCGTAGCGAGGGCTCCCCCATT
Source organism: uncultured Myxococcales bacterium (assembly GCA_964480565.1). Lineage (GTDB taxonomy): Bacteria > UBA10199 > UBA10199 > 2-02-FULL-44-16 > JAAZCA01 > CAYZSU01. The sequence continues at coordinate 1,653 of CAYZSU010000112.1, forward strand.
TTTAAAGAGACAACATCTTTTTGAGACAACAATGATCATTTTTATATAATCTATCACCTCCCTATCAATATGATACTCGTTTATGTATGCAGGAGGCATGCCAAAAAAATCCCTTTAAAATCAGTATTTTGAGCGATTTCATACAAATCAACCCTATCAAAATGAGAAAACCCATTCTCAGTACTCCAGAATGATCATTTGACATGCATATCAACTCATTATACGAACGCGTAAACATTATAAGACTCTAAGGGATATTATATGAAATTATTAAAAATTCGGTATTTGGGAACGCTGATTTTTATGACAATGCTCTGCAGCACTGCTAATGCAAATTTACCCATGTGGGAAAGCAAACTTCACACAAATGCAGATCATCAATCATTATTGCCTACATCTTCACAGAGCAATTCCAAATTATTGGGCAATATTACTGTTCAAAATGCCATTGACACATATAATAATCAGTTTTCTTCCTGGATCACTGAATCGGATTTTGACCGATATGGATTGCTAACCCCAGGCGATATCATGGCCTCAGATATAAGCGATATACGCAAAGCCATGTCCATATTGACATATATTGTGATTGCAAAAAAAATCGACCTGGATGGCCAGCCACAAACACAAGACATCATCCACTATGCCAATGGCAATATTGCAAGCATGGCCATCCATTATAATAGTATGATCATTCCGCTATTTTCAATCACCAAGCAATTCTCGAATCAATGCTTTATGACCTATCCATCGGATCATTATCGTATTATGCTGCCCAGAACTGTTTGCCAGTACATCAACTTTCCCAAAGTCAGCACCTTTAGCTATGCCTCACAGGCGATTACCAATCTTAATTATTTATTTTCCGGATTTGTTGATGAACGGGATCATGACCGTATCGGGCTGCTATCGCCTATGGATATTTTATTATCGGATAAAGATGATGCGCATATTGCTATGGATATGCAGCGTTATTTTATCACTGCCAATACCATGGCATTAAAGACAGACGAACGCATGCGCATTTATCGTGATGGACATGTTATTACAGGCACACTTGTTATGCCTGATAGGCAACTGCCTCTCTTTGCCATTGATTATCATGATATTAATAAATGCCACATCATGCATACGAATGATAGTGCACCAGGCAAGTCCATCTCACCCCATTTATGCCGATTAATTCGCGCGGCACACCCCATGTTAGACAATTTAAAAGCAGAGTACTTTGACCCAATGTACTGGTCTACTCGTACAGACTCCAGCGATAATGGCGATGTATTTCCGAATGAAAAAATCACCGCACTCAATAAACAATTTATCGAGCAAGCTAGAATCACATGGGCAGAAATTATCCCTGATTCACCTGCGCCATTATGGTCAATTTGGAATATGCCAAATAACTTAACCATACGCGATGTGATCGATGCGACCATACAACTTCGAAAATATCCATTTATGCGCGAGTCAGGCGCACCCTATCCACGACAGATGACATATATGGATATTCAGTCAATATTAGGCCTTATGCCATTTCCAGGCGGCATTGAAAAAAAGGTGGATACAGAAAAAGGGCGTGACTATGCGGTTATGCATATTGATCCGGAATACTTGGATCAATCCTTCACGCCACAATATGGCTGGCTGGTTCAACAAACAGATATGCGTGCGGTACCATCGCATGCCGCGGCATTATTTTATACTACGGATGATGACCACTGGCAATACACATCGCTGCATGCAGAGCAGCCTGTTGTGATTATTGAAAAAACAACCGATCACAATGATAAACAGTGGTATTATATATTATCAACCGCTGTGCGCGGCTGGGTCATAGCTGACCATGTGGCTCTTATCGATAAGTCAGATATACCTTTCAAGTGGCCACAGCAAAATGTGATGACTGTTACAGCTCCTATGATTAACATTCGTAATCGTGTATATGGTATGGGAACACGATTTGAAATTGAAAGTGAAATTAGCACAGGGTTTATGGTTTACACGTCAGAAAAGAGCAAAAGCGGCAATCTCGTACGCATTCTCGAATATGTTTCAAACAGTGATATCTCCAAAAATATTTCAGAAAGTAATTTTTATAATGGCATTGTACCTATGTCGCGATTTAATATGCGTAAGCTGTTATTTAAATATCTCGGCACACCATGGGCCATGGCCAGTGAACGCCGCGGAGATAGCATTTCATATGATATACCTAATATTATTTCGTATGAACTGATCGGCAATCGATTACACTATATTGACTGCTCTGGCATCATGGCAAGTGCGATGCGAGCCATGGGTATCGACGGATTTGCCAGAAACTCATGGCTGCAATCCAATCAGGGCATGGTCTTATGGAATAAGGATACTCAAGCGGATATGTCATTGGAACAGGCCTTGGATAATCACCCGAACACATGGTTTATTGGCATGCGCGGGCATATTGTATTCTATCTTGGAAAAGCTAAAGATGGCACGCATATGGTGCTTCACTCGCCTGGCCATTTAAAACATTATTTACCTGACTCGGATGATTATATTCGTTTTGGCGATGGCATGGCTCTAATCAGCCCCTTGGATCTTTCCAAGCTAGATGAACGCTATACGCGCATCAGTCAGCCAAATTAGTGCAAAAAAAACGGACACCATTTACGATGCCCGTTTTATTATATATGGCATGCGATTATAGACCAAAGCCTCATCCTTTTTGATTGGATGATGGTGCAAGCTCTTCCTTATCACAGGCATAATACATCTTAATGTTATCACTGCTTTCGCTACCTTTAAAGTAAATCTTTTTTGCAGGCACATTGGAACTCACATTGTAATATTCATAAATACCATCACAGGATTTTGCCTCATTAAACCCAAATACATCCACGGACTGATCGGATTTTAGCACATCCGCACCTGTTTTCAGTATCATCACATGATTCTGAAGCGGCGCAGGCAAAGGCATTACATGATGCAATGATGTAACCTTACTGTGATCAGACTAGCAAAGCTCACCCATCTGGTTTGCCCTTTCACTTGGACAGCCTGATTGATAGTCTTTTGCCACATAATGATGGGGATGTTTGGCTATAAATTCATCCAACGGGGCTGTTGAAAAACGCCCATCTTCGGCGTTGTCCAGCAAATCCAAATCGGTTACATACTCTTATGTATGCGCCCTCATTGAATTTGCTGTCTGCCTTGAATCTGAACATTTTTGAACAACCCCCAAAATTGCTATTTTTCAACAGTCCCCCAACGCATCTGTCTTTTCCTCTGATTGCATGAAGACTATCATGCTATCACCCATGATCATGGACTTATCCAGGCTAAATAGATCTGACCCATGAATCACACCAAGTGGTTTATTCTGAGCCATATGCAAAATCACATCTGTTTTTGCTTTATCTGTAAGTGATGTTAAAAGTGCATTGCTAATTTTCTGTGCAGGTATTGTTTGTTGATTGCCAAGCCCTAATGTTGTCATAAATAACTTGGACTCATCTGCACTAATTGTCTTTGCATTTACACTTAATGTATCCTGCCCCATGTCAAATTGACCATTTTGATTCACATCATTAAATGATAATGGGGTATGTTGAATAGAAATTGATTGTACTGTCATTGTGTGTCTCCTTTAAGATGATGCGATCTCTCATTATCGCATCCGTCATTCACATCATCATGATGAATGAAATTAAGTTATATCACTAGTGTCCGGTTAAATTAGAGATATTTAGGGCATGAATCTGAAGTTCTTTT
>CAYZSU010000113.1:0-5334 GCA_964480565.1 uncultured Myxococcales bacterium
CGTCTTTATCGCCGCTAAATACGCTTGCTGCATTTTCCAAAAACTGGAGATTTCCACTTTCGAATTTGGGTGGAGTGAACATTGTAGCGACTGGAGAGCTCTGCGATTGTCTCTGTTTCCTTGATTGCTGCCAAGGCTACTTTGGCCTTAAACTGATCGTCATACACCTTTCGTTTTTTCATCATTATGAACCCCTTTCGTATGGGATATTTAATCCCCTGTAAGTCCACTTAGAAATCCCTTATTTTTTGTTCGGTTTTGCTCGACCACTATATAATCTGGTCAGCTAGATAATCTTAACGCATTTTTGAACACTCTTAAAAACATGGAAAAATGAAAATCAGCTATTACTACACCCTTCCTGTGTTTTACCGCCCTAAAGCTTGCTTGTTTTCAAGCAGCTCACACCGATTCAAATTCCTGTTTTTCCGCCAAAGCTGTCAGTCTTTACTCTCCTCATTACCCAACTCACGAGACAACTCGGTCTCCAGCTCCTCAATGGTTGGCAGTCTTGTGTCCAAAGGTTCTGGCAATGAACGCACAAGCTGATATTCGGCAATCCCCATTGGTTTTTCAATGCCCGAAAGCGCGTATTCGGCTACAAGCTTCTTTTTTGTTTTACACAAAAGCAATCCAATGGTTGGTTTGTCATCAGGAGCTTTAACTTGCGCATCAACAGCAGCCAAATAAAAATTAAGCTGGCCTGCGTGTTCGGGTTTAAAAGGTGTGGCTTTGAGCTCAACTACCACATAGCACTTAAGCCTTGTGTGATAAAAAAGCAGATCAATAAAAAACTCGTCATCATCCACTTCTAGGCGATACTGCCGCCCCACAAATGAAAAGCCAGAACCCAGCTCTAATAAAAATCGAGTAATGTGACGCACCAAAGCGTTTTCGATATCTTTTTCGTGTGCTTCATCGCCTAATCCCAAAAAATCAAAGTAGTAGGGATCTTTTAAAATTTGCTGTGCCATTGTGGAGTCAGGCGACTTGAGATGCTTTTTAAAATTGGTAATGGCGGCCCCATGACGAAAGTGTAGCTTGTTTTTTATGTGTTGCTCTAGGGTTGTGCGCGACCAGGCTTCTTGAATGGTTTGTTTGGTGTACCATTCGCGTTCGATTGGATCTTTGATTTTGGTTAAAAGTGTTACCACATGAAACCAAGGCAATTGGGCAGCAGATTGCTGCCCAATTTTGCCATCTGGACATAACTTTGCGAAATAACTCATGTATTTAAGATTTCTACTCGAAAACCCCTTCATATCAGGAAACTCAGCCTTCAAATCCAAAGAAAGGTGCAAAATCACTTTAGATCCTCAAGCTTGCTTGTTTTGGCGTGCTAAAATATCGCATCCAATTTCATGGTAAAGCCTAATTTGTTCCCTATTGGCAGAGAGTACAATTTTTTGTCTGGCCCCATGTATTCTTGCCTTTAGGCGCACTAACCAGTCCGCGTAGTCACTTGGTAATGTAAGTTTTTTGTCAACCTGGTCATGTACTTCATGTTTTTTCTGATTTTTTGTTGTCATATGAGCATCTCCATATACGGCTTAATTACATTACTAATCCGACATTGTTTTGCATAATACCAAATTTCATCCACCGTGCATTTATAGTGGTCTAGTATGTCAAACAGTAACCAATCGTAAATAAGAAGCTTTAAAGTAGATTAGTGTCATTTAAGCTGCCTATTTGACATACTAGACCACTATAGTAAATACCAGAGATTGTTAATATATACTTTTATACACCTAGTTTATCGATACGCTGCGTTTCAAGCAATTCTTTGGCGGAGTTGTAATTGATGGCAGTATGGTAGGTAGCGTGTATGCCATGCGCGGACATGTACTCCTCTAGCACACATTGAGTCATGAGAAGAATTCCAGATTCATCATTCACGAGTAGAAAGGACAATTTAACAGGTGAAGACTTTGGCATAAATACTCACTTTCTGAAAGATTGAACTATTGTAACAAAATCTGAGGCAATGGCTTGGGAATAACTGTAACATCCAACTCGTGAGCTATTTTTTGAATATGGGGTTTCCAATAATCCGCTGTACATAAATAGATTGGACCAAATCCTTGGATTTTCAATTCTTTGATGGCACTTTGACCATCAAATGCACTGTTATCAAAATTATAATCGACTATTGCGGATACACCGTCTCCTGACGATGCGTTTGATGCATCATAATGCTCATAGGATTCATATAACCGTGTATCAAACCCACTATTTTCAAGAAACATTTTCCACTGCTGCAACATTACCTTATCATCGTCAATAATTACGATTGGTTTTGTTTTTGGAATGGATAAGGCTAGTTTTTGCGCATAGAAATCATCGCATTGTGCGCCATCCAAAAGCCTATCATCTGGCAAAGGAATGCGAATAGCAAAAGTTGTTCCATGTCCCTTGCTCGTTTCAATGTCAATCGTGCCATCGAATTCATCCACGGTTTCCAATACGACTTTCATGCCAATACCATGGCCACTGCTTTTGCGACTGATATGATTTCCAGTTACGACTTGCTCTGCTATGTCATCGTCCATACCAGGACCATTATCACTGACATGAATACGCGCGCTATTTCCCTGCATATCTGTACTTACCTGCAATAGTCCCTGGCCATCCATGGCTTCAAGCGCGTTTTTAATTAAATTTCTAAAACAGCGATGCAATTTAGTGCGTCTGCCATAGAGCAATAAACTTTGTTGATAATACGCCCTTTCAAAGCCAATTTTCGAATATCTATCTTGCGCTTGAAATTCAGCGATCAATTCATCCAAAATTTTATGCAATGAAAATACCGAATCTTCAATATCTCTGCCTTTATATTTTGCCAGTAAATCCTCTACCATATCCGATAAGTTTTGAGAGGCAAGTTCCAGGAGGGCCAGAAATTCACTATCACGTAATGGCTTGGCTCCTTTTTTTTGTAACGATGCAACACCAAACTTTATGGTGGACAATGGACTCACCACATCATGTGCTACTTGCGAAACAATTTTTCCTAATTCCTGTTCCTTCATCTTTTGTGCAAGTGCTTTTTCCTGCTCTGTAATCTTTGTAAATGCATGGCTCAATTTCTTAGCTAAATAACCAACCTCATCTTGGCGTATAGTAAATGGCTTAAAACTCTCTTTACATTCTGTTGTATTTGTCAATGTTTCCGTTGTCTGTGCTAACTTGCAGAGCGGTTTACACATTAAATAAGAAAAAAGAATAACAACAATAGTTATTACAGCGACTGTAATAAGACCAACAATTGAAAGAAAAACAGTTTGATAAATCAATAGATCATGAACAGACTTTTCTACAACATTCATTCTTAGCGAAATGATCGATAATCCAAATGAAAATATTAAAATAAATGCGGTAAATAATGGCAGTATTAAGATCTGTTTGTTTAATATCGACTTATTTAGAAAAAGCTGAATCCGCTTAATCATCATATCCCCTAGCTATGTTGATGTGGCAATTCTCCTGTTTTTCGTTGAAATCGGCGCATCAATATATTGATAACAATAGCTACTATAAGTAAAAATAATCCAGGTATAATCCAAGCAATAATCGTATTTTTGCCAAGTGCACCACTGGATGGAAAAATGAGGAGCATTAACATCACATTTGTCAGCATAGAACCAAATGACATGATGGTTGCCCGCTCTTTGGAATGCTCTTCAGGGATATAGTGATTGACGAGCGTTTCATAGGCAGGTTGTAAAAAACCATAACCTATATTGACAATGGCTATGACCACTATAAATAAAACTACATTTATATAGCTGCTTAACGTAATTACTCCTAATGCCGTGATTGAAATCGCAATCAATAATGCCACGCAAATCATCCATGACCATAGCGTTGCATTTGGAATGCGCTTATTCGTTTTTTTGAGATATCGCTCATTTAAAATCGTTAATGTTTTAGCGCCCACAAATGATGATACAAAACTAACCAATACCAAGACATACCAGTAAATGGTCATTTTTTCGATACCAAAATTATTTTTCATGGCAATGGCCCAGAAAAACAAAATAATCAGCATCACAGTCATAGAAGCAGAGAAAAATAAAATCGTATACAATACACTCTTTGTTTGAATAATGATTTGTAGCCCATTGGTTATTATCTCTTTTATTCTGACAAATGATGCTGCAAAACTAAACTTGCCCTCATAGAAGGACATTTTCTCTGTTTCCTTCATTACGATGGCACAGTACATAGCGCATAAAAGTGTTGCAATGCATACAATGGCAAATGCACCATAAATATGCCCAGAAAGATATAAACTAATACCAATCGTTGATCCAATGGCTTTGGCGACGATAAATGGCGTGTATGATTTGGCGATAATAGGTCCATGCCCTTCTTCGACACCTCTTTCTCGAACTGAATCCACAATCCATGCGGTAAAGGACCCGCTATAAAATGTATGCGCTATCGACCCAGCTAAGGCAATAATAATGGCAAAGCAAAACGACGCAATAATAGAATCGATAAAAAACATCCATGTGAGTAAAAATGCGGCTAAAGAATGAAAGATGAAGGCTAAAACAACGGTCTTTTTCCGGCCCAAATAATCGCCAATCGCACCGGTTGGCACTTCTAGGGTAATATTCAAAACTCTCCTCAAAACTATTATTGTAGCTACCAGAGTCAATGCTTTTGCATTTGCGCCCCATTTTTCATAATAAAAAATACTACTAATATATTGTAAGGTGCCAAGTATAAAACCGAAAGTTATTTCAACAATACAAACTGTTGACCAAATGTCTTTTAACTTTGGATTAATAATATGTATTTTTTCTCTCTGTGACATATATTTATGTACTCTCACTCCTAGGGCCACCACCCGATGCCGTATTTATATTATTCAGCTTAATTACTGCTCTTAGAGCCACGCCTTTGATTGGCATGTGTGAACATGCTATCAGTAGGTATTTTTGAAGTGAATTTTTCATTATCTCCCCCTTTTTTATCTAAAAACCATTATCTGTTTATGATAGTTATGCAAGTTAAAAGTTCTGAAAATTCTAGCAACTACACCTATTTTCGTGAAAATTGATACCAACATCCCTTATCTGGGCCTAAAAAGTGTCCAAATGTTGCATAGCTCATATTTCTATCCCCGCGGCATCGCTTAAAGTAGCGACAATCCGAACAAATTTCAATTTTCCCAGCGCGAAGATCCTTTAAAATAGGGTGATTGAAAAATATGGTTTCCATATCCTCGTTCATTACATTGCCCAATGAGTGATCAAATCGACTGGATGCTTTAAATTCACCTGTATTTCCTATTACAAATCCAGAAAAACCAATATTACATGG
>CAYZSU010000114.1:0-5170 GCA_964480565.1 uncultured Myxococcales bacterium
TCTGATCACAATCACTTTTTATACTGAAAATGCCTATTTTTCACCAGTCCCATAATACACCATCTAAAAAAAATCGCACTCAAAATGGGTAATTATTTTACGTAATTGGTATTAATACCGACTAGCACATCAAATCATTTATATGCTGTTTTGCGATCTGGGTATTTTGATGGCAACCCCATTCATTGAAAAACCTGTGATGACCAAATAATCATTATAATATATCGAAAGGCTTTGCCTAAAACCACCCAACAAATAAAAATATATTTATTAAGATTTAAGCTGCCTGCAACGACAGTCAATGAATCACCCACTATTGGAACCCATGCGAAAAATAGAATAGGAGATCCCCATTTTTGAAATGTTGTTTCAATCTTTTGTCGTTTTTCAGGAGATACTTCAATATAGCGTGACAATATAATTTTTGCTCCGCATTGCCCCACATAATAATTGACAATGGAACCAAGTGTATTCCCCATTGTTGCTATTACGAAAATGTAAAAAGGACTATAGCCCATAACAAGCATAGTTATTACAAAAATTTCTGAACCAAGGGGAATTAATGTGGCTGCCAAGAAACTAACAATAAAGAGGCCCAAATATCCCGATTGAAAAATAAAATCTTCCATTAATTTACAAATTATCCATATATATTTTTATTTCAACCCATTTCAAAAAACATTGCGATCCGCTTAGTTTGGTTCATGCATAAGCGCTCGATCAACTTGGCTAACACAAACACCCAAGTTGTCACAAAAGCTAAACAGTAAATTTAATGAAGATACATACATAAGAGTCTAAAGATTAGTCACAAGTTTAAAAGTATCGGTTTTATAGGTGTTTAACAAAATCGTGTCACTAGCGAAAGGACCTTTAGAGCAGCGAAGTGGGTCCAGACATTGAAGTTTTAAGCAATTTTACTTAAGCCGCCTAATTGCAGTTAAAAGCCAAATCTTCTGGATTGCTTCGCTGACCTACGCCCATCTCGCAATGACGTTGTTGTATCTCGATTGCTTCATCAGATTTCACCTGCCTCGCAATGACGACAAAGGGCCAGCGAAAGCGAAGTGGGTCCAGACATTGAAGTTTTAAGCAATTTTACTTAAGCCACCTAATTGCAGTTAAAAGCCAAATCTTCTGGATTGCTTCGCTGACCTACTGCCATCTCGCAATGACGTTGTTGTTTTCAAATATGCGTGAGAAGACACAGAAGAGGGGCATTTTGATGGCAAGCCCTTTATTAAAGATTTTGAACAGGCTCTTATAGTTGTATATGCAGTTTCAGAAATTACTTTTTAGGAAATAATATTTTTTGAAATTACGTCAGTAAGTACTCGCAAAGCAGTATCAAAATCATTGTTGATTACTTGATAATCATAACAGCTGCTATACTTTATTTCATTCTTTGCATTCGACAATCGTGTATTGATTACATCCATTGCATCTGTGCCACGTTTTTTTAATCGAAGCGCTAATTCCTCTAGGCTTGGGGGCATAATAAAAATAGTAATCGCATGTGAGTAGGCTTTTTTAATTTGAGCACCACCCTGCACGTCTATATCCAAAATAACATGCTGCCCTTTTTTTAATTGTGAATCGACTTGTGATTTTAGAGTACCATAGTAATGATTATATACGTTTGCCCATTCTAGAAAATCGCCTTGATTTATACGTTTCTTAAAATCGCTTTCATCTATAAAAATATAATTTTCACCATCCACATCACCTGATCGTATCGGGCGGGTAGTACATGAAATGGAAAACACAAGTGGGTATTTACATGATTGAAGCAATGCATTGATCAAGGAACTTTTTCCAGCACCTGATGGTGCTGAAATGACGAATAATTTACCGCTGTTCTGATTATCCATATTTTTCCTACTCAATATTTTGAATTTGCTCCCGCAGACGCTCTAATTCTGACTTTGCTTCAACAACATATTCAGAAATAGCAACACCCGATGATTTAGAGCCAATAGTATTTATTTCACGATTCATTTCTTGCAATAAAAAATCAATTTTTCGTCCAACAAGCCCTTTATCATCAATTAAAGCTGCATATTGTTTGATATGACTATATAAACGTACGATTTCTTCAGAAATATCCTGTTTACTAATCATAAATACCACTTCATTTTGAAAACGCTGTTCATCAAAAACACCCTCTCCTACACTGGCATTTATTTTTTCTCGAAGTTTTTTAGGTTGATTGCTTTGTGCCTTTTTAATTGTCTTATCTATTTGCTTAACAAGGCGTAATAAATGCTTGAGGCGTAATTTTTGATCTTTGCGTATATTTATTCCTTCTTTTTGGCGCATTCGCGTTAATTGTGTGAGGGCACGATTGACAAGAGTCTCTATTTGCTTCCACCATTTTTCATAATCGATATGCACTTCTTCAACAGAAATAATTTTATTTAAATCCATAAATTGAATAGGATTATTTGTTTTAGGCAATGCCAATGATTTTTCAAGTTGCGTTAAGCAATCATTAAATTGCTTTGCAAGTGCGACATTCACAGTCAACTGAGTTGATTTACAAATTTTCTCATTTTCCCGAATATAAATATCACATTTTCCTCGAGCAATTTTAGTCTGTATTACTGAGCGAATTAAATGCTCTAAGCTTGTCATTTTACCAGGCATACGAAAATTTATTTCACGATATCGATGATTGATACTTTTTATTTCAATATATAGTCGTCCTTGCCCAACCTTACCCTCTACACTGCCAAACCCTGTCATTGATTTCATAATATCACCTACTCCTCATAAACAATGCTCGTAACACCCATTTGAATGGTATCTTTTACTGATAAAATGGCTGATTCCACTTCAGTGCCATTTATAAATGTGCCGTTTTTACTCACTAAATCCAATATAGCAATCCCAACTGTATCAAAAAAAAGCATGGCATGTGTTTTAGATAATTTTTTGTCTGTTAATCCAATATCAGATAAACGTCGAAATGAACGCAATCCATTTTCACCACCGGATAGGTGATTTATCACATATCTATCAACTAATTGGCGAGTACTCGTATCCAAATCAATGGCAGTATCAACATCAGAAACCATTGTACGATCCGTTGCATAGCTTACTCTGGAAATAATCCGGCAAGTTCCACGCTCCACTTCAAAGCACAGTCCTTGATCTTGCCCCTGAATAACTCGAAATTTTACAATAGGCTGTTTTCCTGAAATTGTTCCAATCACCTGCAATCCACTGCGCTTATCAATTGCTTCAGATAATGATAACAGAGGTACTGTCTGTTTAAATGGATACTTTACCTTGCAGGATTGACACACCAAATAGTGATGGATTGAATCATGCATTAGTTTTAATTTGCACTTGGGACAAGCTAAAATGTCTAATAATTCTTTTTCCATAAAATTTGCAATTAATACGTTCGATTGTATTCTTTAATTACTTGATCAGTGATATCATGTCCCTTTGCTGAAAATAAAATTACTTCTCTAGATACGTCTAAAACCAAATCAATTTTTTTATCAGCGGCTATTCGAGCAATAATCTTTTTTAAACGATTGAAAATTGTTTGTGTTAGTGATTTTTCACGCATTTTTATTTCTTGCCGATATGCAGAAATCATTTGCTGTAATTCTAAAAATCGAGATCTATATTTTTTTTCCATACTGTGTAGATTATTTGATGACAATGAGTGTCGTTTCTCACTCATTGACACTTTCATTGCATCCAGTTCTGCTTGAAACTTTGTAATACTTTTTTCCTTTTCCCTTAATTCCCTTTCTAAACGCTTCCTGGCATATTTACCATCACGCACGGAATTTAAGGCCTTATTCATATTCACATATGCCAAGTGATTATATATTGAAGATTCTTGGGCAAATAAAATCTGTGGTATTACAAGCAAACTGAGCAAGCAATAAATAAAAAGCGTCATAGAACACATGGATGTACGAATTATCATTGATCACCTATCTGTACATAATGGAACTATCTTTAGAAATGCTCCTCTGCAATACTTGAGCAGTAAGGTCTAAAAATACTAGAAAATAACTACTAACTGAATAGACTATTTGGTTTTATTATATTTTTTGATTACATTGTCAGTGATATCAGTACCAGGCAATGAATATAATGCCACTTCTTTGGGAACAACCATGGCATAACCATTATCCTTGGCAATAGTATTGACAATTTTGATCAGCTTCTCTTGAATAGGTTTGACCAACTGAGTTTCTTTATTAACAAATTCTTTTTCAAATTCAACGGATTTACGTTGTAATTCCATATATTTTTTTTGAAATTCCATTTCTTTATCTTTTAATGCCTCTGCAGATAAAATGAGTCGTTTCTTATCCAACTCCTCTTTCATCTTTTGCAAATCATTGCGCATAATTTCTAATTTTTTTTGCATTGCTTTGGCATCTGTTTCTAATTTGGATTTTGCTTTTTTACCTTCATTGACTTCATGAAGCGCTCGATTCAAATCAACATAGCCCAATTTTGTATTTTCCGCTTTTGCAATGGATAACATACTTATCATCATAATCACTAAACCAATAATAACTATCTTGCTTTTCATTTTTTCTCCTTATTCAATCCGTAATTTAAGTCCGAAGACATTAATATAAGTAAACTATAGAATCAAGTAAAATGCTAAAAGGTATACCGTCAAAAAACAACTGATAGCACCATATCTATCACTTATGCTGTCCCAACCATTTTTCAAAAATTAATAAAGTCCATAATTTCTTTCTATTATCCACGCTTCCTGATAAATGATCATTTAATAATTTCGAAACAGCACTGGGATTAAAATAGCCTTCCCTTTTTATCTTATCAGGTGCCAATAAATCAGATATCATTGACTTTAATGGCCCTTTCACCCATTTGGCAACAGGTATTCCAAACCCTTTCTTTGGGCGTGAAATAATATTATGCGGCAAAACACCTTTCATAATATGTTTGAGCAAAAACTTCATTTGGCCATGATTGAGTTTTAAATGATATGGAAGTCGTGATACAAATCCAACCAATTCATGATCTAAAAACGGTGCTCGTACTTCCAAAGAAGCCCACATAGAAGCACGATCTACTTTGGTCAATATATCACCTGCCAAATATAATTTTTTATACATATATAGCAGTTTATTGCCATGCGACATTTTTTGAGCTGCATAATAAT
>CAYZSU010000115.1:0-5129 GCA_964480565.1 uncultured Myxococcales bacterium
TATACCACATTATTAATCTTATTACTCGTCAATTCATTGAAATCGGTGTACTAGATGCACCATCGCCAAAAGCAGCGATTCGCGCAGCTGCAAAACTTGGCTGGGTGCAGTCGCCCGATCGCTGGATTGCATGCATCAATGCGCGCAATGATTCCGTGCATGGCTACTTTGGTATTGATGAGGACAGCTATATTCAACTGGCCAGAGAACTGCTATTGCTACTCGATCATATTGGAACTGTTGAAAAATAGCTGTTTAGAGAGAATTCAAAAATACCTAGGTTGTAGTCTCCCGTAAATCCATGATTGGAAGGTCTCTACATTCATGTAAGGATTCAATGGTGCTAAACATGAAGAAACACCAAAGATGGGCGTTCCAAATGGTAGTTCTATTATGTTGTCATTGCTGTCTGCTAATTTGAAATATTTCATATGCTATACAAAAAACACACTAAAAACCCTCTTGCGCTTTTGGGGCGTATCTGATTTAAATCCCCAGCGCACATGATTGTTCTTAAGAGTGCGTGTTGCAGTGACTGACAGCATAGAAATGGGCGGCTGGAACCCATGCGGTTGATCAGCGGCGAATTCCGCCAGGCCCGGAAGGGAGCAACGGTAACCGACTTGTTTAATGCGCCGTGGTCTTGTCTGGCCGTCCTTTTCTATGCTGTACTCGATAATAACTCCCATTATTGTATTTGGAAAAAATTATGTCCTATCAAGTTCTAGCACGAAAATACCGCCCATTGCGATTTAGCGATGTGATTGGGCAATCCCATATTGTGACTACATTGCAAAATGCATTAACACAAGATCGCATTCATCACGCCTATTTATTTACAGGCGCGCGCGGTATTGGTAAAACTACAATTGCGCGGATTTTGGCTAAATCGTTAAATTGCGAAAAACGCGATGGTGTTGAGCCATGTGGATCATGTCAAACATGTATGGATATTACATCCGGTGCATCAATGGATGTGCAGGAAATTGATGGCGCGTCCAATACTAGCGTGGATGATGTGCGGGAAATTCGCGAACGTATTAAGTATTTACCGTCATCGGGTAAGTATAAAATTTATATCATCGATGAAGTGCATATGCTTTCCAATAGTGCATTTAATGCATTATTAAAGACGCTCGAAGAACCGCCAAGTCATGTGATTTTTATATTTGCCACAACAGAGGTGCATAAAATTCCCGCAACGATTTTATCACGTTGCCAGCGATATGATTTTCGTCGTATTCCCAAACAAGAGATTATTGATGCATTGATGGGTATTGCTGCAAAGGAACATATAGCAGTGGAGGAATCCGTACTTCGATTTTTAGCGCATGAGTCCACAGGCAGTATGCGCGATGCACAGTCATTATTTGACCAAGCCATTGCTTTTGGTGGGGACAATGTCAGCCTAGAACAAGTGGGTGATATGCTGGGCACATGGGATCGCGTGCGTTTATTTGAATTGGTATCTGCGATTATTCAACAAAACCCAATGGCTGCGATATTGCACTTGGGGCAGGCTTATGACTGTGGGGCAGATTTAAACCGCTTGGCATCTGCTATTTTAGAATTGTTACATCATTTGATTATGCTCAAAGAAGACGAACAAGCAGGCACTCACTTGGATATTGTAGATGATGAGTGTACGGAGTTAATGGCGTTAAGTCAGCTAGTTACGCCAGAACAATTGCAACGCATGTTTCACTCTTGGTATCAAGTGGTGGAAAGTGTATCCCGATCTGGTTTACCAAAGATGCTTCTTGAAGTGGGATTGATTCGGCTGTGCCATATTGGTCCGATTGAATCCATTGAGTCATTAATCGATGAAGTACGGCAATTAGGGGTCAGTCTTAAAGTTGCGGCAGTGCCTGATATATCTGTGTCAACGCAGAATATATCGCAAGAAAAACAACCTGCACAATTTGAGGCTGTTGAGCAAAATACTGTAATACCTGATAATGCGAATGATCGATGGGATGAATTTGTCGCATGGGTGTCTGCAAAAAAACCGCAAGTAGCGTCATTATTGCAAAATGGCATATTTATGGGGATTGAAGGGACTCAGGTTCGGCTAACCTATAGTAATCCATTATATGCGGATATGATGCAGGAAACAGATCGTCAGGACGTACTCAATCAATTACTTTCTGAATTTTTCAAAAAAAATATATGCATTACCATTGGTCGTATTGCAGAGAAAAATACAAGCAAAGCCAAGCAAGGTAAGAAAAAAGAAATAGTTAAACAAGCATTGAGCGATGATATTGTGAAGCAAGCAGCCACTATTTTGGATGCACGTATTCATGATATTCGTGTTGAAACAGAGGATGCATAAGGAGCATAATTATGGATATGAAAAAATTAATGAAGCAAGCACAACAGATGCAAGGTGATCTTGCAAAAAAACAGGAAGAATTAGGCAATAAAACCTATGAAGCCAGTGCTGGCGGCGGAATGGTTGTGGCAACAGTGAGTGGTAAGCATGAAATTGTTAGTCTTAAAATTGATCCAACAATTGTGTCGTCTGATGATGTGGATATGTTGCAGGATTTAGTGATTGCTGCAGTAAACGAAGGGTTTTCACGGGTAAATGAGGATGCACAAAATTCACTGTCTGGTATGATGGGCGGCATGGGTGGCCTTCCCAATTTTTTTGGATAAATAATGACACCATTAGATCGATTAATTCATGAATTAGGTAAATTGCCGGGCATTGGCGAACGTACTGCCACGCGCCTGGCCTTTTATGTTTTGCGACAACCGCAGGCCTATGCGCATGCGCTTGTGTCGTCGATTCGCGATGTTAAAGAAAAAATTACTTTGTGTTCGCAATGCATGAACATTACTGAAATAAATCCTTGTCAGTATTGTCAGGATCATCGCAGGGATGATGCGATAATATGTGTAGTAGAGGAACCCTCTGATTTGATCGCTGTGGAACGAACCCATGCATATAAGGGCAAGTACCATGTATTGCACGGTGCCTTGTCGCCGCTTGATGGCGTGGGGCCAGAGGATATTAAAATTCGTGAATTAATGAGTCGATTAAGTCAGGAGTCTGTGAATGAAGTGATTTTAGCGACTAATCCCAATGTGGAGGGGGAAGCCACTGCACTTTATTTAACACGACTAATTAAGCCTTCTGGAATTTCTGTGTCCAGATTAGCATCAGGTATGCCGGTGGGTAGCGATTTAGAGTATATTGATGCAACGACATTGTCGCGTGCATTTGAGGATCGTCGTTTATTGTAATGGGATTGCCTATAAAATGATTATTTGAGGGTGTTTCCGTAATAGGTGTATCTGTTCTTCTTTAATAACTCTGAGGAAATGATGGCAAGTCAAAAAAAAATAGGCGTACTTCTTAGTGGATGTGGGCATCGGGATGGATCAGAAATCCATGAAGCCACGTGCACACTTTTATCCA
Source organism: uncultured Myxococcales bacterium (assembly GCA_964480565.1). Classification (GTDB taxonomy): domain Bacteria; phylum UBA10199; class UBA10199; order 2-02-FULL-44-16; family JAAZCA01; genus CAYZSU01. Next base: position 3,428 of record CAYZSU010000115.1, read on the forward strand.
TTGCGATGCATGGTGCAGTTAGTGTATGTATGGCGCCGGATCAAAATCAGTATTCTGTAAAAAATCATCTAAACGGTGACACAATGGATGATCATCGCAATTGCAAGCAAGAATCCGCGCGTATTGCCCGCGGTGATATTGTCAGTATATCGGATATATCTGCAGGGCAGTTGGATGGTCTGGTTATTCCTGGCGGGTTAGGCATGGCTGCGAACTTATCCTCCTATTTAGACAATCCCAAAGAGTTTTCTCTAAACGATAATGTATTGACATTGATTCAATCATTAATTACCGCGCATAAACCCATTGCTGCGATTTGCATTGCACCTGTACTACTTGCGAAGGCACTTCAAGTGTGTGGCATATCTGCAAAGCTTACCATTGGCAATGCTCAGGATGTAGCGGGCCATATTGAATCGATGGGGCATACACATGAATGCTGCCATGCGGATCAATGTATTGTGGATCAGAAAAATCGTGTGATTACAACACCTGCCTACATGACTGCGCAATTGATTGACGAGGTCTATCACGGTATTCATAAGTCTGTGGCAGCGATGATGAAAATGATATCTGCATGAAACTCTATGTTATTAATATAGGTAAGCCCAAACGGTCGGAATTAATTGCACTAGCCAATGACTATCAAAAACGTATTTCCCATTATATGCCTATCGAGCATAAAATCGCTAAGGATGAAAATCGCGCACTTGTTTACTTGGAAAAAGTGGATGTGAAAATCGCATTGGACGAAGCTGGCAAGCAATTGTCATCAACGGAATTGGCACATGTGATTGATAAGCAAATGATGTCAACTGTGAAGTCCATGGCCTGGGTGATCGGCGATCAAGATGGGTTTAGCAATGTATTTAAGTCACAGATGACAATGCAAATGAGTTTATCCTGTATGACATTTCCATATGAATTTGCCATGTGTATTATTTTCGAACAACTATATCGTGCGATGACGATTTTACGAAATGAACCGTATCATCGGGCATAGTAGACAGTCCTATTATATAGTATATTTTGTACGGAGCGTATTAGTTGTATTGCGAATGCCAAATTTTTCCCGGTATGTGTCTTGTTGATCGTCATCCTCACTAATGCTTTTCCAAAAATGAAACTTATCATCCTGCAAGTCAGTTGGCGTAATTTTAATCAAATCAGAGAGTGTAATGTAAAGTTCTGAGCCCTTTTGCTCTTCTGTATAGGGTGATTGAATGTCATTGATTGTTTTCCAGTCAGACTCATATGTGTATTGTTTCCAGTAAATCTCGATTGCTTTTTTATGGGTTTTTAATCCACGTTTGGCAATTGTACGAATGTGTTTAATATACTCCTGGTTGTCAGAGTTGCCATCCCATGCCTGATAGAGTAGAAATATAAATTTTTCCTCCTGATCGTAAATACAGTTTTCCTGTTTTGAAAAATGGTTGTCAAAATTCTCCTTGTTCATATCAATCTCCAATTGTTTATAGCATTTATAATATCAATTATATGTCGTAAAGTAGTTTATAGCATTGATTGGTTGGCATAGCGATTGGTTGAAATTACCCCCTACTTTAGCCAAAAAGTGGCTAAAATAACCCTTGATTTTAGCCAGCTTGAAAGATTGATATATTAATCAGTATGAACCTATGAGACTGTCATATATGGACCCGTTCTGAAGTCAATGAAAAAAGCATAAAAAAAGTAATGT
>CAYZSU010000116.1:0-4949 GCA_964480565.1 uncultured Myxococcales bacterium
TAACCTCATGTAGTCTAATAGAGGTTAGGCAATCTGGGCATTTTTGAACAACCCCACAAATTGTCTATTTTGAGGGCAGTCCCGTTATATAAATTCTATATCATACCGACACAATTTCTTGCCCGTGGTTATCTACAATTTTTTAATATTGTTATAAGATTGGCCAATTTTTATTAAAATAATGTTGAAGATTGGTCAATTTTGATATATTATCATTTAATGATTCCCAGAAAACAATTCACTGCATTGCTGCAATTGCTTAACAATAAATCGGAGATAAATGATGTTATCCTATTGGAAGGAGCGCGTCAGGTTGGAAAAACAACATTGGTTCAACATACATTATCCAGTAATAATATTTCATTTTTAGAGATTAATTTGGAAGAAAATAGGCAATTTTCAGAAAAAATTGATCAGTGTGATAGTTTTGATGATTTTTCAAATCTTATTCAATTGGAATTTGGATTTATTATCGGTGGAAAACGAATTTTATTTATCGATGAAGCGCAGGAAAGTCAAAAATTGGGAACATTTGTGCGTTTTATGAAAGAGAGATGGCCCTGGACACAAGTTATATTAACAGGTTCCAGCATGGCTCGAATATTTCGGAATAATGCGCGATTTCCAGTGGGACGGGTGACATTTTTACACTTGCAGTCATTATTATTTACGGAATTTCTGCATGCAATTCATCCATCTGCAGCAATGGTATTAAATCAATTATGCCAACAGTCGCATGTATCTGATGTAATTCATCGGGAATATTTGAATTATTTGCAGCAATATTTGAATGTTGGTGGATTGCCGAGCATTGTGAGTGCATATGCAAAGGGGCAAACTAATTGGCAGCGATTGCGGCAGGATATTTTACTCGGATACTATCATGATTTTAAGCGCGTATTTGGTGAGGATAAGCAATCCTATTTTATCGCATCATTACAAGCGACTGCGGATTTACTCGGTCAACCATTTAAAAATGCGCATATATCCCGTTTATTGGATGGTGGTAAAAATCATCATATCATCGATAGCCTATCCCAATTAGAATCATGGAAAATGATCGTCACTATTGTACAGCGTGGATCATTGCCAAATACGCATTTTTATCCAAAGAGGTATATGTTCGATATTGGCATTGCCAAGGCGCTTCGGGACGTGGCTTGGCCACGAATTGATTTGCAGTCAACTATGCATGCAGCGCTGCGAACGCCTCTTGCTGGGATTGTTGAAAGCATAACCGCTTTAACTCTCTGCGAGCATGGTGTGGATATATGCGGATGGAAAAAATCATCTTCTGGTTCAGAAGTGGATTTTGTACTGACATATAATCAACAAATCATTCCAGTGGAGTGCAAAGCAGCGCATTCGATCAAAAATAGCCACTTGTACGGGCTTCGGGATTATATGACTATATATGATATTCCCATTGCGATTGTGGTGTCATTAGCAGCTTTGGAGTTACGGCAATTATCAGATAGCCAGCGCGTATTGATTCTACCATTATATATGATTGAATATTGGCGAGAGTTATTAAGTAAGTGTTGAAAAATGCCCAGAGTATCTAATTTTTATTAAGTAACTACCCTTGGGAATAGCGTTTTTTTTGGGGGATGGGTGAAGTTGCATTACTGTAATATATCACATATATATCCTAAATCATTTTGTAATTTTGTGTATTCAATCTTAATAAAGGTGTTCATTATGTATTGTCGTATTCAAATTAGTGCTACATCAGAAATGCAAGCCAATCATATGGCAAAAACATTGGTAGAGAAAAAGCTCGTTGCTGGAACGATGATTTTAAATGGGAATTGCCATTACTGGTGGGAAGGTATGGTTACTGAACGACTGTACTGGACGATCAATGCATTTTCAATAATGCGAAATAAGGAATCGATTATTCAAGCTGTCAAAACGATGCATAATGATATATGCCCAGTTGTTACGTTTAATGAAATTGATGGCAATGCAGATTTTCTCAAATGGATTGATACTTATGTTGATTTACGATGATATATTAAAATAAGTTTTTTTCTAGGGCGTGTCCTCACAAGGGGATAGGTACTGTTGTTATTATCGGGCGTAAAGGTTGTCATCCCCGAGACGGTGTTGATCGGGGATCTTAGGTGTTACGATTGCCTTTGGACATTCGGATCAAGTCCGAAGGTGACAGATCTATTATGAGATTAATTTATAAAGTGTTTTTGTACATTTAAATGCGCGTTTAATCACATCAAATGGATAGTTTATCCCTTATGAGGACACGCCCTAATTATGAAAAAATTAACTGCAATTTTTCTTATATTTCTTTTCCTATTATTTTCATCCTGTGTTTTGATAAAACAACCGTTATTATCTAGCGCTAGATTGCCTGAATTATCTATGCTATCCGAGCTATCATTGACCAATAAAGTGGCATTGAAAAAACATGTAAAACGATTATCCAAGATGAATCGAACGTCCGTGCATGGACAGCAGAAAGTTGTAAACTATATCATCAATGCGCTTCAACAAAATGGTATTGATGAAAATGAGATTCAGCTTCAAAACTACAGCATTGAAAATAGAGAATACAAAAATATCATCGTTCATTTTAAACAATCAACGCAGGATGTGCATGCTTATCCCAAGTATATCATTGGTGCGCACTATGATGCATATGGCGAGTTGCCCGGAGCAGATGACAATGCTAGCGGTATTGCAGGCCTTTTGGAGATTTCCAGTTTGCTGAATCAAATACAGGATTATAATGGACGGAATATTGATTTAGTCTTTTATTGCACTGAAGAACCACCATTTTTTGGTACGGAATATATGGGGAGTTTTCAACATGCTCAGTCGATTTCAGATAAGACAACTATTAAATTGGTAATGATCTTGGAGATGATTGGCTATTTTTCTGAAGAGGAAAATTCGCAAGCTTTTCCTATATCCTTGTTGAAACATATGTATCCAACAAAAGGAAATTTTATTGCGATCGTATCCAATTTTGCAAATTCATCCATGACGCGAAAAGTAAAAGGGCTGTTTGATGCATTTTTGAATGAAAATAACTTAATTGATGTACAATCAATCAATGCACCTAATTTCGTCTCAGGAATTGACTTTTCCGATCATCGCAATTATTGGCAGTTCGATATACCCGCAGTGATGATTACTGATACTGCTTTTTTTAGAAATAAAAATTATCACACATCGGATGATACATATGAGAAACTGGATTATAAAAAGATGAAAGAAGTCGTTGATGCGACCATAATAACTGTCTTGACTCTATAGAAGGCCTTTGATGAGCTCACTGATCCCATTGTTGTTTTTAATTATCCTAAAATGATAGTTTTTTCTTGTATGTGTGATTTAAAAGTGTTATCTTTAAAAAATGCTAAATATTAAAAGTAATGCTTTCGAAAGATGTAAGCTACCATTATTGTTAAATAAATTAATGTCTCAACAATCTATATTGCTGTTTGGACCTCGGCAAACAGGTAAATCAACCCTATGCGAACATATTTTTTCTGAATTGCCAAAAAATCAACAACTTACATTTGCTCTTCATAATCCCAAAGATTGTCAAGAATTAGAGGCGGATAACAGTTTGATCCAGAGGCAAGTCGAAGCCCTTGGAGTTACACCCGTTTATGTATACATTGATGAGATTCAGAAACTTCCACAATTATTGGATACATTTCAGTATTTGATCGATAAAGGGCAAGTGGTTCTTTTAGCAAGCGGATCGTCTGCACGGAAAATGCGGAAACAATCGACAAATTGGTTGCCAGGTCGTGTACATAAAGAACACCTTTATCCACTTACTTGGCAAGAATCCTTGCTTTTCGAGCATCCCCAAAAAATAAATGAGTATCTCTTGTGGGGATTTTTGCCAGGTATTTTAATGGAAAAGAATTTGGAAAATCGCAAGCAAAGCTTAGAGTCTTATACAGCATTATATCTAGAAGAGGAAATTCGCAGGGAAGCGTTAGTGCGCAATTTACCACAGTTTCGTGAATTCTTACAGTTAGCTGCTTTAGAGTCTGGCACATGTCCTAATTTTTCAAAACTTGCTCAGCAAATTGGTATTAGCCCGCCAACAGTTGCTGAATATTATAATATCTTAGAAGATACCTTAGTACTTCACCGTTTGCCTCGTTTTGGTAAAAATCGAAATTGCATTATTAGTCACACTAAAAATTATTTTTTTGATTTGGGAGTGAGAAATTCAGCGGCAAGAATTGGTCATAGCGAAGGGATTATCACTTTACAAAAAGGAGTGCTCTTTGAGCATTTTATTATTCTGGAAGCTATCGCACAATTTTCAAATCAAGCTAAATTTAGTTTTTGGAGCAATAAAAAACATGAAGTTGATTTGATTTTGGAATTTCCTGATAGGCGAATTGCTATTGAAATCAAATCGACTAATAAACCTCAAAAACAACATTTTCTTGGTTTGGAATCTCTTTGCCAGGAGATTAAAGTTGATGCGAGCTATGTGGTTTGTCAAATCGATCGTCCGCAAAAATTTGGAAATCATTTAGCTATATCTTGGATGGATTTGTTTGAGAGAATCAACAAATCATAAGCAAATTATTTTATACTGTTGGGGTCTATTTGAAGCCCCGTTTTTGAGTACCACGCGCTTGCGCGTGGGTGAAAAGGGGTAAAGGGTTTACCGCCGTCGATATTTTGGATACGATAACTGCATGGAGATACGTTTTTCAGGCCATAGTTCATATAGGACACAGTATCACATAGTATGGATTCCAAAATACCGACGGCGTATTTTAAAACCTGGTCTTGCATCATATTTACGAAAGCTTTGGCCTAAGCTATTGCGCCAAATTCCGGGAGTAGAATTATTAGAGCAGAATATACAAATTGATCACATACACAGTATTATGATTGTAAGCGGTTAGCGAAGCGCATCTAGCGCAAATATCATTTGATCGTTATAG
>CAYZSU010000117.1:0-4848 GCA_964480565.1 uncultured Myxococcales bacterium
CATAAAAAGTAGATATCGCATCTACAATTTAAGACAACAATGCCTTATAAAGATTCCCATCAATTGATAACAAATCAATGGTATAGTATTTGGCTGGGGCGGGAGGATTCGAACCTCCGAAATGCCAGACCCAAAACCTGGTGACTTACCGCTTGTCGACGCCCCAAAAAAATCACTTTAATAATCTGAAGCAATTCCTTCTTGCACATCTACTAATACATCGCTATTACCATCCAGCGCTTTTTTATATGCACCAAGCACATCTTTTTCAATAGCTGCTCGCATTTCGCGATTGAGTGGGTGAGCTGTATCTCGATAACTGCCATCTTTTCGCTTCTTTGATGGCATCGCTACAAACAAACCACTATTGCCGGCAATAATCTTCAGATCTCTCACCACAAAGCAATTGTCAAATGTAATCGTCGCATAACCTTTAAGCTTTTCCTCTTCTACGGGAAAAACTCGAACATCTGTGATATCCATGTGCACCCCCATGCTAGCGATATCTGAATTTATTTATGTACTAGTTGCAAACACGTGCCATGAATTATCGCACTCAATTTCTTTTTTTGCACAATCGCGCATTGCAACATCGTTATATATGCCAAAAAACGTTGGCCCGCTACCGGACATCATTATTCCTATTGCACCACTGGTTTTCAGTGATTGCTTTATTGTTGCCAACTCAGGATACTTCATCATTGTTATTGATTCGAGATCATTTGATAAACAACGAATAATACTTTGCAACCCTGAAAAGGATTTTGGCAATCTATCACCCTTCTTTGGCATAGTCAACTGTAAATCCCACTGTTTAAAGGCCCATGGCGTTGACACAGCAAATCCTGGATTAATTAATAATATCGGAAACTTTGGAAAAGAATCATAAGGAAATACTTGATCTCCTATCCCCTTTACTAAACAAGCAGAGTCATAAAAGAAAAATGGAATATCTGCACCCAAACCTGCACCTAATGCTGCAAGCTGTGCCGGAGTTTGATTCAAATGCCATAATTCATTCAATCCTCGCATAACAGCAGCTGCATCACTGGACCCACCACCCAAACCTGCAGCAATCGGAATCCGCTTATGAAGCCGAATATGCACACCCGTTGAAATATTAAACTGCATTGCCATCAGCTTGGCCGCACGAACTGCTAAATTTGAATCCCCCTGCATACCCATATCGCCATTACCGATCAACTCAAATGTAATTTGACTATCTTGTAATGACAAATCGACCTGATCATGCAGAGACAAGGGCACCATCACCATTTCAAGGTCATGAAAACCATTATCAAAACATCCCAGTATTGTTAGATGTGTATTAATTTTTGCTGGCGCTATTAGTATTATTTTTTGCATATTTAGTTTGTGTTTTATTGCAATTCATTTATGTTATTTATGCAACAATATCAATAAAATAATTCTATATAATATTAATGCCCTTAAAAATTGTTTATCTTACTAATCTATTCAACTTTAATTCTCACACACTGAAATCATTTCAACCGTATTTTCTTCACTCATATGCGCAATTACAAACTCATGATTGCAATCATCGTTTTCAGGCAATGCAATAATGTGCGGATTATCCAATTTTCCCTCAAATGTATATATGACTTCAGAATCATCCTGTCTAGATATCAACACCCTTTGAATAACCGTACGATTCTCTATCACTCCCACACAATACAACCCTGATGAATCAGAAATACATTGTTGGGCAATAAATCCATTATTACTATCATAGTCCTGAACACGTGATGTCTGTGGATTTAAACATGTCCATTGATTGTGATCATCGGACTGGTAACACATTTTTTTATTCACAGGTTCATAAGGCATTTGCACATGATGTTCCATATATCCATCTGGCAATGCACTTGACACTGTTCGATCAACATGTCCTATAGTATCAAAATACACACGATTAAATACCGCGGCATTCGCCGCATCATTTTCCAGACTCACCGTCCAATATTGAGGACCCTCTCCATCTTCACCACCATATTGAATTGCAAATGCCGGACTACCTTCCAGCATAGTCAGTTGATGCGCATAAGTATAACTGCTCCATGCAAGTTGTTGCGAGTCATCGATAGTCATTGTTGCACTGACAATCAATGCTTGCATCGACGCTTGCGTCTCTGCATTGGCAATCATGCGCAAGCTTATTTCATTATCATCACTCTCCTGAATATGCATGCCATGCACATGGCACACAGGGATATTTGTAATTGGATCAAATGTCTTAATTGTAATATCAGTATTTGATGCATTATCTGTAAACAACATCCCGCCAGCACATGGATCTGACACATGCGCAGGAATATGAAATGGAATAAATACAGTATCATGGCTGCTTACTGGCCTGGATAGCTCAATTTGTTTTTGACCTATACGTGATGCAATCGATTTTTCCCAAACAACATCACCAGATACGGCATTCAACGCAAACAGTTGATATGCCTCCGAATCATGCGAATTGCAGAGCGCCAATACATTTTCCTCGGCATTATCATACACGAGATGAGATAATTCACAGCCTTCAATCTCTCCAAAATGATTTTCAAAAGCATTTTGTACAAATGCATCTGGCCGTATTTCTATATCACCTTCACTATCATGTTCTCCCGCATCAACACCCATATCTGGATCTATATTTGGAGCAAACTGATCCGACACCCTATCAGAGCCTGTATCTTTGTAAGAGACAACCGTTTCACCAGAAAATTTCCCAGAATCTGCAGGTGAACACCCCATTAATCCAAATGGAATGGCTGTAAGTATTTTCACAGCACTTCCCCAAAAGCCTGATTCAGGCCTTTGCTTATTTGCCCAGCACAGAGAAGAATTGCACTCAAGATGATAGACATCATCCCCCAAGTACATATCCATACTGCCATCCGCTTTTGCGCTATGCGCAATGACACCCCTATGCCCTGGTTGTAAATTTTCGGCAATTAACCTTCGTTGATCTACGTCTGGTAAGACCCATGTTTTGGACACTTCTCGTGTAAATACCATAACACCCCCACAGACATTATCGGACTAAACACTTTTTTGTTGCTAATTTTTTTATTTTTTATTTAAAACACATATCTTATTAAGTCCACTATAAAGTATAGTTTTCACAAATAATACGCATTTTTACCTGAAAAATCATTCACAAAACACTATTTTTCCTCTATTTCTGAACATAAATGCATATCTTTACTATTTAAGAAATAAATTCATACTCTTGCGTTTTACAATTAGCATTGCTACTTTAACTTCATTCAAATCGATGACATACGTCACATCCTTTTGATTTCAACCAATCATGACGTTCTAGGAGGATATATGAACCCTCAGCGAGTTATTATCATGGGTGCAGCAGGACGAGATTTTCACAATTTTAATACATTTTTCAAAGATAATCCGAGCTATAATGTCATTGCATTTACAGCCACACAAATCCCCAATATAGATGATCGCCATTACCCCAACACATTATCTGGACCTCATTACCCAAAGGGCATTCCAATTTACCCAGAAGAAGAATTAACAGATATTATCAAACGCGAAAAAATTGATCTGGTTATTTTTTCCTATAGTGATATTTCACATCATGACGTCATGCATAAAGGATCCATCGTATTAGCTGCTGGCGCCAACTATATGGTCCTTAGCCCTGATCAAACACAAGTTAGTGCAAATGTCCCTGTCATATCCATATGTGCAGTTCGCACTGGTTGCGGCAAAAGCCAAACATCTAGAAAAGTGGTAAACACGCTTAAGGACCAAGGAAAACGCGTAGTTGCTATCAGGCATCCCATGCCATACGGCAATCTATCCGAGCAAGCAGTGCAACGATTTGCAACCTATGAAGATCTTGATCGTCATGAGTGTACCATTGAAGAACGCGAAGAATATGAACCTTACATTGACAAAGGACTGGTTGTCTATGCAGGCGTCGATTATGAATCCATTACCAGGCAAGCTGAAAAGGAAGCGGATGTTATTATTTGGGATGGCGGAAATAATGATATGTCATTCATAAAACCAGACATATCCATTACAGTGCTTGATCCATTACGCGCTGGCCATGAACTCTCTTACTACCCTGGGGAAACAAATTTTTTAACCGCAGACATATTAATTATTAATAAAGCAAAGCAAGCCACAGATGATGAACTAAAAAAACTCCACGATAATATTACGAAATACAATCCCAATGCGACTGTTATTCTTGGCGATTCAATTATTACAGTGGATAATCCAGAAGAACTTGCTGGAAAAAAAGTGCTCGCCATTGAAGATGGACCCACATTGACTCATGGCGGTATGAGCTATGGTGCGGCAATCGTTGCGGCAAAAAAATACAATGCCACTGTTGTTAATCCCAAACAATACACGGTTGGATCCATTAAAGATGCGTATGAAAAATACCCCAACCTAGACAATTTAATTCCTGCATTGGGTTATTACCCAGAACAACTAAATGACCTTGAAACATCCATTGCAAATACACCATGCGATATGGTCTTAATTGGAAGCCCCATTGATATTCGCCGTGTAATCAATATCAAACAACCCTCCATGCGTGTTTATTATGAATTAGAAGAAATGAATGATTTAAAATTATCCGAGATTATTACTGGTTTTTTAAGCAAATAAAGAAATTCCTACCCACACACTACTACTATTGATTGGCCTGCAAGTTCAATTTAACATCATACTCGTATAAGCATGTTATTTTTGAGTTTGCAGGTTGATTTATATCTAAGGCAAATAGGTTAACGCATTTGAAGTAGATAACCACGGGCAAGCCCGTGGTACTCACAGGTCAAACTTCGTTTGACC
>CAYZSU010000118.1:0-4843 GCA_964480565.1 uncultured Myxococcales bacterium
CCAGTCAGACAGATATTGCCCTGCATGCGCCGTAAAACCCTATGGATCCCGGATCGAGTCCGGGATGACAAACTTTAATGCGCGATGATGACAATCGTTGCTCCCCTAATGGCAACCATTGGTGCCGAAATGGCAACCGTTAATGCCAGGATGACAATCATTTGGTCCCCGAATGACAATCATTTAGTGCGCGATGATGACAATCGTTACAGCATAAGAATGACAAGCATTTACTGGATTCCGGATCACGGGCTGGAATGACACTTTGCATTCGCGAGCATGCCAATCATCTCATTATTTTTTCATTTCAGACAATCCGTCACGCGTCATGAGTTCTCCTATTACATTGGGTTTACGATAAGCATCGCATTCTTCTCTTGTAATCAATTTTAATCTAGCTGATCTAAAATTTGGCAAAGAAGAATCTGATGTTCTCGAATTTTCTGGCAGACTTTCTCTCAGCCGACTCTTTTGTACGTCAGTAAATTCATGAGTGGCTGCATTTGCTTTGGCAATACATATGCGATTTGGATTTAGCACATATCGCGTCATATGTGTTTCTTCCTTAAATTCCTTTGGATTGATCATCACCCCACCAATTTTATAATCAACTTTTTTTAATTTTCCATTTGGTGTCAGTACAATAGGCGTGCATATGCGATTTCCTAAGTGTTCATTTTTCCCTTTTGTCGGCACAAGTTTGTCATATACACATGCGGGTATTTGGTCTTTATACTTTTCAAATAATCCTGTTTTTTCGAGTGTCAAATACTGAACAATTGATGCCAATCGTGCATTTGCTAGCCATTCATTGTGTTTGTAATCTCCAGTTACATTGGAATACGTCTCTACAACAAGCATCCGATCATTATATTTCATACTTAACAGCAAAAGATCCAATATCTTTGATACATGCGTTGAAGTGATTTTTTTATTTTTATGAATAGGATATATTTCATTAGTGAGAGTTACATTCGGATCATCATTGACAAAAGGTAAAAACCGTGGATAGCAATCAACATTCATATCATGACTTCTACTAACTGCATCTTTCAAGGTAGTTTTAATTTGTGTTAATTTATTTTTTACAATCTTCATGTTTTCTAATTCATCTGGTGCATTTTTCAGAAATTTTTTAATTTTTTCTAAACGAACATCGCAAAACTCTCCTGACATTTCAGAAAATTTCATATCTAGTTTTGGTATTTTTATTTCACCTAAGTTAATATTCGGCATATCGACACTACAATGATTCTGTAAGCTTTCCCGTATTTTCAAAAAATCAGACATAGCTAAGTCTATTTTATCTTGTAATCGCTTAATTTCTTGAACAGTTAACACAAAACTATTGTCCTTTGATGTGCCAGAGTTAGACACATCAGACTTTAGAACATCCAATGCCGTACCATAATATTCATCATGCAATTTTTGCAAAGCACTAGCTGCTTTTATGCGTAGCCTATCGAATTCATGTAAGCATTTACTAAACTCTGACTCTTTAAATACATTCGGCTCGCTAAAAGTCATCCCTATGCCTGCAAATATGCGAGTTGTTTCATAGGTGTCAGCAGACTCTTTACCGGCACCTAAAAACACTAATGGCGATATAGGCAAATCATCAAATTTAGGAGATAATACAATCTGCGCACCATAGATGAACGATAGAAAATGATCTTCTGCAGGAATTGTTGTATTACCATAATTGTACTCACCCCATTCAAAACCAGTGCCCACATAGGGCTCCAATGCAATGGTATTGAACATGGACAGTCTTGGTCCACAATTGACTCCAAACTGTTTTTTCCAAGATCCTAAATCTTTAATATCGCTGGACACATAATTGATAAAAGCATCGCAAAATAAATAATCCATTGCATAGCCAAAGGAGGCATGTGTGCGCACATGATTATATCCACCTGCATTAATGTCTTCATAATTTTTTTGTTCCTCTGATCCGAAACCGATTTTTAGTCGATAAGGTTGATAGCTTTTTAGTTCAGCATAATTACTCGTTGTCATAATGATTTCTCCTTGTCATATCTCCCCCTGATTGTTGTTATATTTATTTTGTTACTGTACCAAATTGAAATCCAATACCCGCATAGTTGCCAGTGGTGGTATATGTATCTGTATGTTCCTTACCCGTCCCAATCATTATTAAAGGAGATATGGGCAAGGACTCTAGCGTTGTTGAGAGGACAAGTCGTGCGCCATACATATAGGAAAAAAATTCTTCTTCGCTAGGGATTGTTGTATTGCCATAATTATATTCCCCCCGTTCAAATCCAATACCCACATAGGGCTCAATTGAAAGTGCATTAAATAAAGTCAATCGCGGGCCAATTTTAATGCCTGCTTGCTGCTTCCATGAACCTAGATCTTTAATATCGCTGGATACTAAATTTAAGAAAACATTTCCAAATAGATATTTTGATTTATAACCTAGGGATAAACTATGGTGAGTATGATTATAGCCACCTGAATTTTTATCATCATGCGCTTTTTGTTCCTCTTTACCGATTTTTGCTATCAATCGGAATGGTTGATCATTGCTATTTGTAATTAGTGGTCCTGCCATATTACCTCCTTGTTGTTTAATATAGGTTCAAATACCCATTTGTAGAAATTGAAAGCACTGGCTTAGCCTAAGTCCGTACAACTGGATCCCCGATCAACACCACTTCGGGGATGACAATCGTTGATACGCGGGCACTGAGCGACAGTCAAAGTCCAGAAACTGCGCTCAAAGGACCAACCTTCAACTACAATCCGGTGACTGAGCAAAGCGGGTCTTTCTTAAGTCCTCAATTTCTGGATTGCTTCGCTGGCCTTAAGGCCATCTCGCAATGACACTATTTTGTTAAACGCCCATACTTGTGACTAATCATTAGACCACGCCGTACATGTACAACTGGATCCCCGATCAACACCACTTCGGGGATGACAATCGTTTGGTGTGCGAAAATAACATCATTAAAATCCCTCCGCTAATTGATAGGCATCGATAATAATCCGCTGTCCCAGTTCATGGATGTGGGCAATGGAAAAAATATTGCCAAAATGAGCATATGACACATCAGAATCTGATGGAATATCCATCAAGGCATGACCTGGAAACATATCCCCCACATTGCGATATGTATATGCAGAATATAGCGTTGTTTGATCAGGCATCTCTGACGATGATTTCCATGCGGCAAGAACATATCCATCATTGCTTTGATAAATATAGGGTTGATCCATAGGAACATCTGACGAGCTATTCATCGCCGCAATATCATCTGACATTGCCGTAATATATGTGCCATTGTCATTCGTATAGATAAGTGATGAATCCTCTGCGGAAATACCAGATGCCCAAAACTGTGAGGCACTTGCTCTATGAATTTCTGCATGACTATTTCCATCATCAATAGTCCACAGTGCGTCCTTAATCACTGGACTAGCATCTAAATTTTGCGAATCTATTTGAGACCAAACAACTCGTATATTTTCTAGATCAAAATCAACAATATGGGGCTGCATTAGGTGAAGTTCGCTCATGTCAATCTGCATGCGATCATTCAACACAACCGGCTCATCATAATGAAATGTATTATCACTAATATTTAGTATTTGACCGTATACCTTATCTCGATCTATCCAAGCCATTGCCACGCGGTTATCATCTATCTTTTTCTGAGTCACAATATGCGCATTTTGATTCCCTATCTGCGCTGGCATGGGAAATTCATGAACCAATTGACTCTCCCCTTCAAAGCCATCGATGCGCGTTTTTTTGGAATACAGCGCATATCGATTATCCGTAATACCCAGCCACAATACATGCAGATAATTGGAATCAATCGTTTGTAAGGCATTATCTATGTCGCAGTTGGAGCGACGATCATGCTCGCCTTCAGCAATTAAACCATTATCGATATTATCAATGCGTTGAGGTTGACTGGGTATGTCAAATGATCCCAAAAAAATCTGATTGCTGGCATGCCATGCAATCGCCATACGATTGGAGTTAATCTGTGCCAATGACAAACATTCAACTGTTCGATCCACATGAATTTTAAATTGTTGATGCTGATAAAATGGCGATTGACTGTCAATCGGATCAGTTGCCGGGCTATCGTCCTCAGTTAAATCACAATTTAAGACATCATCGCATGAAAGTACCACGTGATCCGGAATATAATCCTGATTATCATCCTGTGGTTCTGCCGCACAATTACCAGAATGATTTGTCCCACACTCATTAAACTCATCGGCCAATGCGTTTGGCAATGAGCTATCGCTCTTTGAATAATCATTGTCATCACCTGTTGGCTCATCATCACCACAGGCAGACAATCCAAATGCAATGGGAATTACCCACCAGAAAATTTTTAATTGTGATGGCGCGTGATACGATGATTGAGTGTATGTTGATCGTGAACTATTGAGGGCAACAGATTTTTCGCCCCTACGGGCTGGGGTGACTCCATTCGTGCACGAGGATGACAAACATTTTTTCACCATGGGGGCGAATGGTTTTTCACTACTACTAATTGGAATCGTACTCATTATATATCCTTTCATCATTTGTTTATGGATCCCGGATCACGTCCGGGATAACAACCGTTGGCAACCGTAAAACCCTATGGATCCCGGCTCACGGGCCGGAATGACAACCGTTGACAGCCTTAATACCCTATGTATCCCGACTCATGTCCGGGATGACAATCGTTGACAGCCGTAAAACCCTATGTATCCCGGATCACGTCCGGAATAACAACCGTTGGCAACTGTAAAACCCAATGGATCCCGGCTCACGGGCCGGGATGACCATCGGTGACAGCCCGAAAACCCAACC
>CAYZSU010000119.1:0-4818 GCA_964480565.1 uncultured Myxococcales bacterium
TCAAACGAAGTTTGACCTGTGAGTACCACGGGCTTGCCCGTGGTTATCTACTTAGGACTGTTAAAAGGAACTGAATTTCTACAAAATACGCTGATTAATTACGTTCACTTAGCCATTTCTTGATGTTCAAATGCACTGACTACATCATCTTCTGCAGTTTTAATCCATAATGTACGCTGTGGAAATGGAATTTCAATTTTCTCTTTTTCAAATCGAATATGCACGCGCCGATTGAGCGCTCGTTTTACAAGCCATTGTTTTAATGGTGCAGTTTTAATCCATAATCGTAATGTAATTGCAGAGTCTTCAAATTCATCAACACCGAGTTTTTCTGGTGCTGAGATAATATATTGCGGCATATCCTGATGTAGTAATGTGGCTTCTTCCATGATGACTGTCATGGCATTATCCAAGTCAGTATCATAGGCAACGCCAATTTTATAATCCACGCGTGACCATTCGCTGGTTAAATTCTTTACCATTTCAATGGATCCATTGGGTACGGTAATAAGCGTTCCCTTGGTATTTCGCAATTGTGTGATACGCAATGTCATTTTTTCAACTAAAC
Source organism: uncultured Myxococcales bacterium (assembly GCA_964480565.1). Taxonomy (GTDB): domain Bacteria; phylum UBA10199; class UBA10199; order 2-02-FULL-44-16; family JAAZCA01; genus CAYZSU01. The sequence goes on from CAYZSU010000119.1 coordinate 569, forward strand.
CACCTTCGCCGTTGATAATGACAACATCGCCAACACCATATTGGTCCTCACTGAGAATAAATGTGCCGCCAATGATGTCTTTTACTAAGCTTTGCGCGCCAAAGCCAATGGCTACACTGGCAATTCCCACAGTTGCTAAAATGGCTTGTAAATTAATTCCAAAGGTATCGAGCAACATCAATGTGGATATGGAAATAATGATAATCGTATAGCCATAACGAAATACATGGTTGAGCGTGTCTACGCGCTGTTTACCACGATTAGTACTTTTTTCTGCAAGTAGTGTGATTTTGTCAATAATTAGACTGGTTAATAACTGAAGTGCCTTATACCCCAAATAAGCGATCAATAAGATAATAATTGCGCGTGCAATCGGAGCATAAAAAGAGTGCAATGCGTAAAATGCTTTTTCAAGCTGTGATGACCATAGATAAATGGCGGCAGTAATAAATAATAACCATATACAAAGAGGAATAAAACGAAATAATGCGGTTTTTTCTTGGTGTAGGAAATGATTAATAAATGAATTGCTGTTTTTATGAGCCAGTTTTTTTGAGAGATAACGTTTGGTAAAATGAATTAAAATACGACTGAAGATAAAAAATAGAACTGTAAATCCTGTTTCAAACCAGGGAATATGATGTATAAAATTGAAAAGATTATTTGTGAATGTAGGCATGAATATTCCTTTTATTTTTTGGGATTGCCTTCGAAATAGATGCTTATGCTGATGTCCTATCATCTAAAAAAAAATAAGCCAAGCGGAAACCGTTTGGCTTATTGAAACTGCACATATTTTAAAATACTTATTTTGCAATGACAGCGCCTGAAATTAAATCAGCGCTCATTTTCTTCACTTCGCTCATATTCTTTAATGATTCAAATGCTTCACCAAGTTCTAGCATTTCTTCAGCAATAACAAATCGAGCAATCATACTGCTTTTTTTGCATGATGTGATGATTATTGTCGATTCATTTAATGTCATGCTCAATGATAAATCATCCTTTCTCATCTGATACAAACGAAAATCTGAATCGATCCGATGAACAAAAAACTGTTCATTCCTAAATGCGAGCGTGAGTCGTTTGATTACAAAGTTTGCAATATCTATATGAGGAAACCGCAGCTGTATTGTTCGACTTTGCGCGTCATCATCTTCACTTTGTTCAATGCCTGGTTTACCTTCAAATAGGGAGACGATAAAGGGTGGGGCAATTAGAGTTGTGACCAGAGTCATTAAGATAGATACACCAAAAATGTCCGCGCCAATAATGCCTGTTGATAGGCCGATACCTGCAATAATGAGTGCCACTTCTCCGCGAGGTAGCATGCCAAAACCAATGCGAAGCGCACCACGTAAATTAAATTTCATGAGTAGGGCTGGAAGAGCGCAGCCAGCGACTTTTCCAAATACTGCAAATACGGTGTATACGATGCCAAATACAAGTGCACCCCTCATTGCACTAAAGTCAACGAGCATGCCCATGACACAAAAGAAGATTGGAACAAGAAAACTATAAATACCGCTTAAACGATGATGTAATTCATTGACCACATCGGTTCGAGAAAGCGACAAACCTGTGATATATGCACCGATGATCATTGCTAGCCCTGCAAGTTCGGATAAACCTGCAAGTAATAGTGCAAGCCCAAGTGATAAGCTGGCAATTGTTTCTGTGGATTTAAACCACTTCATTATATTGGTGATTTTACGTGCGAGGATTAACCCTAATGCTGTACATACAATCCAGAAGCCAAATGCTTTAGCTGCGATAATGCCTATGCTTCCCCAATCTACATTATTGCCGCTTCCACCCACTTTGGCTATACCAATGACAATAGCAAGGATGATAATGCCCAATACATCATCGATGACTGCGCCCGCTAGAATGGTTACTCCTTCAGGGGAATCGAGTTTGCGTTTCTCTGATAAAATCCGTGCGGTTATACCCACGGATGTTGCTGTGGATATAGCTCCTAAAAATAAAGCAATGGGATCCATAAATCCAGTGGCAACGCCAAAAAATACCGCTAGATAATCACCTAAGAAAAATGCACCGATCACACCACCGATGCCTACTAAAGTACCTGCAACTGAATATTTAATAAATACCGCTAAATCAGTTTCTAATCCTGCAAGAAATAGTAGAATAATTGATGCGACAGTGGCTAAACCATAAAGTTCAGTAGTGACTGGCATTAGTGCATTTTGAATATGAAATAATTGACCGATGAGTGGAAGGTCAATGGATCCAAGTGCATAAGGGCCAATAATCATGCCTGCGCATAATTCGCCTAATACGGCGGGTTGTTTTAAGTATTTGGAAAAAATAAATCCTAAGAGTCTTGCGGAGACAACAATGACGGCTAATTGGAGGACAAAATAAGTCATTTTATGAGTCATTGATGCCCCATTGTTATCACCACCAGATGATGCAAAGACAAGTGTTGAGGTGAGGCAGATGACTATGAGTGGAACAAGTTTTAACAGCCATTTTTTTTTTACTAAAGTCATGTTCATGCCTTTCTAATTATGAATTATTATTTATTATAATTTTGAAAAATTGTTAGGATGTCATTGGCAGTTTCAGCGGAGATCAATGTTTGTCTGGTATCTGCATCAAGTAAACATTCACTGAGTTCTGCTAAAAATTGAACATGAGGTACGGGTTTATTTTCAGGAGAGAGTGTTAAGATAATAATATGACTGGGCTGTCCATCCAATGATTCAAAATCAACACCATCGCTATCTGTAAGACCCATCACTGCGACTAATTCATCTACTCCTGAAAACTTTGCATGTGGAATTGCGACACCATCTTGTATTCCTGTGGACATTTTCCTTTCGCGCTGCATTATGGCATCGCATGCGGCCGGAATATCATTTTTATTTAATTTTCCACTCCATGATAGTTGTGTTAACAATTCCGTGATAATTTCTTCCTTGTTTTTTCCATTTAGTTTGGGACATATTGTTTCTACAGAAAATGCTTTTCGAATATTCATGAGATAAGGCTCCTTCATAATTATGTTAATAATTTTTGTGTTATGATGATTATTAAGATACCAATATATTACATATTTTCTGTTGCAACGCAATCCAAGATCGCTATGAATTGCGTATTTTTTATTTAGGAGAAATGATGAGACAAAAGATAATTTTAATTGTGAGTTTAATCATACTGGCTGCCTGTGGTGGGGGTGGCTCGCAAAGCTCTGGATCCGGTTCAGGCGATGGTACGGGTGGCGATGATACATATGTAAACAGTGATACTGATGTTTGTGGTGGTAGCGGCTATGGGTGTATTAGTGGATCGGTAGTAGATGTGTTATTAGCGCCTATCGATTCTGTGCAGATTAAAGTAAATAATGTCCTGGTCGGGCAGAGTAATGAAAAAGGGTGGTTTGATCTCAGTAATATTGCAGAAGGGGATAATGCTATTTGCTTTACTGTGGATGATTATATGACTACCTGTCGCCGTGTTCATATCATATCAGGGGAGATGATATCGCTTTCAGCGACCATATTAGCTGCACAGGGAGATCCTGTAAGTATAGCAGTTATTAAAAATGGCGGTGCTGCAGGGGATAGTAATACAGGTGCATATATTCAATTTCCTGCAGATGCAATTTGTAATTCAAGTGCACAAATAATTTCCGGTGATATCACATGCCGATTTGCATCGATTGATATGACGGGTGCGAATTCACTTCTTAGCGCACCGGCAAGTTTTCAAACACAATACGATGATAGTGAAAATGGTGTATTAATTGCCAATGCTATCATGGCCGTAGAGTGCTATAATGACAGTGAGCCTGTGTATTTATGTTCAGGGAAACAGGCCATGATCAGAGTGCCTATCTATGGCGCATCCGCATGTAGTAGTAATGATAGTCGAACGGGATGGTCATTGTCTTTAGATACAGCGCTATGGGAAAATTATGAGAATGAATTCGAATCCTATTGCGGTGGTGTAGCGCCTGAACGCGCAGGTGCAAATAATTACTATACTGGGTCCATTGATCAGCTAGCCACTTGGTATGCTGTTGGCAGCCAAAGCCAATCAGCATGTTTGAATGGTTCAATTGATGCCTTCGATGCAATGACCTATACGGTGCGATGCTATGGTCAAGGGTGGCAAAATGATATCTTCTCTCAGGCGGATTCGTCATTTTGTGCCCCTGTTCCTCAGGGAGAATCATATACATGTAAGGTAGGAACATCCACTTCATGGATTGATTCCGATGA
>CAYZSU010000120.1:0-4773 GCA_964480565.1 uncultured Myxococcales bacterium
AGCCCATACCCACGTCACTGTTCTTATAGCCATTATGGCTATTATAGCGTAAGTGCACAGTGGGCATCACGCCAGCGCGGCCGGCAGGTATTGGAAAATTGACCATATGAATGCCCGCACCCGTAAAATAATCCGCATCCGTGCCATCATTACTCAATCCCGAGGGATCGGCACTGCCGCTAAACCCGGCAGGCATATTGGTCGAGCTGCCACCACCACCTTCCTGGGCGTGGCTGGACGTTGGGAATGCAATGGCCAAGGTTATTATGAGAAGAATGAGCATGATGAGACTGCTGGAAAACATCCATTTACGATAGTGGTTATGCATAGTTATAGCTCCTTTTAGTACTGTATAAACCCTATGGATCTTAGGACTCATGTCCGGGATGACAATCGTTGGTCACCGAATGGCAATCTTTAGCGCACGATTTGTTAGATAGAATTATAGTTAAATTCTCTATTTTCATGTAATTCCCAATTTTGCTGAGCTTCTTCCAATTGTTTTTTAAGAACATCTTTGCTAGGAAGATAGAGCTGGTATTTTGATGCGTGAATATTTGCATCTTTTGGGAGCGTTATTTCCACAAGTGAATCTTTCTTTTTCTTACATAGAATAATACCGACAGTTGGTTTTTCATCTTCCAATTTTACATATCGGTCAAAGTAGTTCACATACATTTGCATCTGACCCAAATCTTGATGCTTCAACTCACCAATTTTCAGATCAATTATTACATAACAACGAAGCAACCGATTATAAAAAACCAGATCGACAAAAAAATGTTCTTCATCAAATGTTAACCGCTTCTGTCGGGATTCAAAGAGAAATCCATTACCCAATTCCAGAAGAAAATGTTCGAGTTTATCTATGATTGCTGTTTCCAACTCTGTCTCAGAATACTTATTATTTTCATCTAAACCTAAAAACTCTAATACATAGGGATCTTTCACAATAGTTGCACACTTATCTACTACCTGCCCTTTTTCAGAAAGTTCTTCGATGCCAGATTCATCTCGATTTAAGGCCAACCTTTCATATAAGCTAGAACTAAACTGCCGTTTGAGTTTTCTGAGTGACCAATTTCTATTTGTTGCCTCGATTTCATAGAATTTCCGTTCAATCTCATTGGATATCCCCATCAGAAAAAGGTAATGTGACCAACTCAGTGAATATTTCGCTGACATTATTTTCGAAATTTTAGCAATATCAGATTTCCCAGACACTGTCTGGGATTTTTCTGAAATAGCTGGCATATAGGTCAGATAAAACTTTCTCATATATTCCAAATTTGTTCGTGAATACCCCCGACCAAACTCGATTGTAAGTTCATGTGATAGCTGTTTAAGTATTTCTTTTCCATAAGCAGCTCTTCTCTGTCCATTTTGATCGTCTGTAATGATACGTTGTCCAATCAGATAGTTTGAAATGACCTGAAGAGAATTCACACTTTTTATTGTTAACGACCGGGTTTGTGAGATAATCCCCCTGATATCAGTTAGCAATTCATGATATTTCGATATTTTTACTACTGAAGACTCGAGATTATTATTCAATCTATTTGTTGTCTTTTCGTGCAATTCATTACTCATAGAGATAGCCCTTCAAGTTTAGTTAGTGAATTTTGCCCTATAGCATACTTATAAAAATAGTCAAACCAGTATAAAAAGTGTTCCGTTTTCGGAACACTTTTTAGCGATTTACCATATTAAATTGACATTGAAATAATAGAATTAAGCGCGTACTTGATACGAGAAAGAGATAATTAAACTCACCATATTCATCAGATAGACGGTAAATATGTTAATAATATCAGCTACTTAATCAATGCCTGGCACCGAAAAATGAGCAACGAACATTTGATGCAACTCCTTTTTTAAACCAAGGAAAATATACTGAACTTAAAGATATAGCATTATTTAATTCAGTAAAAATTTCTTTTGACTCCATCAAATGGGCCAATGAATTAGATTTTGACCCTGAATTTCTATATGACCAAAGTACTCCATATAACTATTGTCATTCAGAAACCATTGAGAAATAGCCCCTAGAATATTCAAACACACCCATTCCTAACAGTTAATAATATCAAGGACTCCATACCTGGCACTGGAAAATTAGCCCCCACAGATCTTATATTGAAAAAAATTCTAATTGTATTAATGGGTTTAACACGAATAAAGGAGGCATCACGTGACACAAAAAATGACATGGCAAGAAATCAAGCAATCATTTCCAAATGAATGGGTCGCAATTATTAATTATATTCCAGATAGTAACAATAATCTAAATGGTGAAGTTGTATTTCACTCCGATGACAAAAATATATTCTACAAGAAAGCAAAGAACATTATACTTCTACACGGCGGCATGGCCATGCGATACACTGGGGAGTTAATAAAAAATGAGGAGATGCCCCTATTATGGCAAAGTTTGCATACACCGTAGATAGCAGAATCACTTGGTTACTCACAAAAAAATGCAACTCACATATCACGCATCCATTCTGCCGTAGGAAAAGAAGAAGGTTATCGCATTCGCATTGATACATTTGAAACACTTGGCCATCAAGTTGATAATTTCGAAATAGCCTGTCATCGACTGTTCGAACAAGGTGTGGAAGGTCTAATTGGCATGACATTTCTCGAGCAATTTGATTTTTGCATCTACCCGTCATAACAGATAATCCAAATTACATAAATGCGTTAATCATAGTGGCATGGGCGCTGTCCGTACCCGTACAAATGATATTATTGATAAAATAATTATTTTTCGCAAAACAATATCACGAATTAAACAACCAACTATCCGTTTTTTGTACCAATTTAAATATGAAAAATCCTGACAACCTATGACAGGTATTTTTTTCGAACATACATCGCGCTAAATAATACCATCAATCCCAACAAACCGTGATAGGAGTTGGTCGCTGCACTGCTAATACTACAGGATGTGCCAGCCTGCGCGCCTAAACCACTTAAGTCAACATCCATCATATCTGAATCATCACTATTTGTGCGAATCGTATGTTCGAGTACTTCCTCGCCTCGTTCATGAATGCCTGTTGTGGGCGCGGTACCACCTGGATTGGATCCAAACCCACCGCTGCCATCATACTCAAGCCCCAAATCATCGGATGCGGCAGTTCCTGAACCTACAGGCATTTCATCGCCAGCCAGCAATTCATCATTCACGCCCAATACACCTATATCCTGGCCACTACCATCGGCAAGCACGGATATGCCCGCATCATCGGCATCCATGCGCATGCCCGACGGAATCGGCCCATCGGTTGGCATAATGGGGACGCTAGAATAATGATCCTTACTAAGATCAAATACCTCCGATAAATGCGTTATTTGAGATTGACCATCCACATGCGCAAAAATTACTTTATTTTTATCGGGTTCATTCAGACCACTGCATTCAAATATGCAGTCTGGTTTTTGAAAACAGCTACAATTGCCATCAACAGAACAATCCGCAGCGTCACTCTCTGCCAAACATATAGTGTCATAGGATAATACCTGTTTGATTGAACAGGTAAATGCAGATTCCAAACGGTCAATATGTTCGTCATGATTTTCAATCATTCGATACGCTTGAATTGCCCCCTCGCAGCTGGGCGCTAAGCCCACAATATCCGTGACAAATACTTTTTCTTCTTCATCCTCGATTTTTGTTATGCCCACTCTATCCAGAGCCATCTTTTCCTGATCTGGCATTAAAATATAGTCAATGTCCCTATTTTCAGTTATATCATTCTCATTTTCAGGAAACGTTACATCCGTTAATATTGGCTTGCCCGCATCGTTTAACTCGATACCCAACTGAGTCACATTCAAATGCGTTTTGGAAATGCGTACCTCATTGGAAGACACGATGCTCACACCGGTAATTGCCTGAATATCACTGTTTGCAATCTCAACACCCTGACTCCTTCGAATTTCAATACCAATATCGCTGGACATGATGGTCGCATGATCGAGTGTAATGCTTTTGCCTTCGACATCTACGGGCATTTGCGAACTGCCGGTCACCGTCACATGGCTTAATATCACATTATCACGCACGGACAATTGCCCGGCGGAGGCCATATGGATATTTAAATTGTGGATGACAAGGGGGAGTTTATGTGGATTTTTGATAATGATGGGGGTTGGGAGGGGATCAAATTCAAATAAAGGAAGTCCTGAAAAACAAATGAGATATAAATCATCTTTTCCATCCAAGTCTATATCCACTGAAAGCATACTATCCAAAGAGTTAATTTTCTCCTGTAGCATATCGGGAGAAAAAATATGATCAGTACTGATAACCCGCTCAGCTTTACAAAATTCCGAATAATCCACAGACTCCTTGGCCCATGCATTGGCATTTAACACCATGACGATACTTATTATAATGATAGATAGACTGTTCATATTTGCCCCCTATATCCAACGGAACATAATATTAGCAAGAATTGTGCCATTTAACTACAATAGGCAAATATATTTTATTAATAATATCAAACACTTACATCATGCCTGGCACCGACGATTTACAAATGAATCGCTCATTTTGAGGAAGGTGGTGAATTAATTCCCATTTTGAGAGGGATATGAAAAATCGTATGGATTGCTTCGTCAGATTTCATCTGCCTCGTGGGTGACGGGACTGCAGTGATTTCTTCGCGGGTGACAACGAAACTGCCCTCAAACAAAAAATTGCAAAACGTCGTCATTGCGAGATGGCCTTTAGGCCAGCGAAGCAATCCAGAGGTTGAGGTTTTA
>CAYZSU010000121.1:0-4725 GCA_964480565.1 uncultured Myxococcales bacterium
TTGCATATCATCGCCACCTGCGTTTTTGCTAATTCGCATATCTTGTCCGTACAATCTCGTAATTTCATATTCTCTCCCTTTTTTTATTATGGGTTGACCTTAGAAACACCCCACATTAGAAACACCTAATTATTCAAGTAAATCAAAAAACATACTATTCCAATTAACCCACATGCATAATTACGATTCATAAATAACCTCCATATACCCCATGATTATATATCTATCTTAAAGATCCAATCAATCCATGAATACCAAAAGACCATGTCTCAAATGCAGTCGTATCATCCGTTGTATGCAGGCCATAGCGATGACGTTCAGGCCCTGCAGCAGCACCCATTAATACTTCTGTTCCTGCATATAACCCCATACGTAATTTGGGAAACAAAACATTCAACTGTGGCTCTATAAATAAATGATCCAATTCATCATACTCTTCTACTGTTAAAGGACCGCGATATCGCTCAAAGACAGTATTTTCAGCATCTTCACTTGGACCAGACACAACAGCATAACCTACAGCTGCACTACCACCCACCCATAAGCTATCGCTTGTTTTGTTATATATGCTTAATTTACCACCAAATTTAAAAACGTAAATTGAATCTTCATGAGTACCACTATCTGAGCTATTAAATGTATTATACGATGGTGTCGGTCCCATATCAAAAATAGTAAGACCCAGGCCAAGTGAAATATCCAACCGAATATCATTGTTATTAATTGCCGCCAAACCTGCATCCAATCCAAGGTCATACGCTCTTTCATATTCTGTTTTCAATGACTTATCCAAACCAGAATTACTAGCAATCACTTCGCCACCCAATTTCATCCCTGCATGAATACCAAGGCTAAATGGATTCCAAAATTGAGTATGGACAGGTTTTTGCAAATTAGTATCCAATTTATCTGATCGTTCACTCGGCTGACTTGATTTGCCCATAGTTGCCCCGCGACACCCTTCCAGGGTATAATTAGCAGCCTTGATTTGCTCTGGATTTATTGTAAATTTATCCACTGGCAAGCAATCCATATCATAGTATTTATCCACGCATGGCGAAGACTGTTGCTTACATACAGCTGCGACTTTCTCTCGCGCTGCCTTACATGTTGCATCATCATCCGCACATTTTTGAGTGAAATACTTTGATAGGCAATCATCGGCATCATCCTTGCATATCATCGCCACCTGCGTTTTTGCTAATTCGCATATCTTGTCCGTACAATCTCGTAATTTCATTTGTTCTCCCTTTTTTTTGATCATTAAGTCTTACGTTAATATGTTGTTGTCATTACATCCGGCGAAAAATCGTCGAATTCATGAGAAAATATCAAATCAAAGCTGATAGTTGGCGTGGCTCGATAGCCTTTAGATCCTTCTTGATTATTTGTTCGTACTTGACCTTCTGTCATACCTTCAAAAATGGGATGCTGGTAAACCGCATTTATTGAAAAAAAATCATTAAGCTGAAATCGAGCACCCAATTCGCTGATAAATGCTGTACGCCAAGCATTGACTCCTACACCCAAATCATCCACATAAAAATTATCATAGCGCTTGCCTACACCAAGCCCCGCAATAATTGATATATCCGAAAGACCTATTGCATTCATCGTCATGCCTGCTCTCAACATCGTATTGATTAGCATCGAATAGTGCACAGCTGCTTTATCCTCGCCTGATCCAAACGCATTATCCCCGTTCTCATCATAAACAACAGGCGTGCCCCCTCCTTTATCTTCAATTCTATCTGAAAGAACCATATGCCCACTAACAATTAGTTCACCAAAGTAAGGTGTTTTTTTTAGACCTGCACCAACAAACCCCTTATATCCAATATAGAAGTCAGAATTAGTAAATTCCCTCAAATCATCATCATATTGACTACCGCCAAAAGCAGAGCTAAAATTTCTTTTATCCGTATCTATTCCATCAAACAATGGATACACAACACCTGCTCCCATTAATAAATATACTTTTCCATTAGGAAAGGTACACCCACCCAATTTTATATTCGCTTCATCAATTTCCTTGGAATTTATTGTAAACTCATCCACTGGCAAGCAATCCATATCATTATAACGCTCTTGGCAGCCTGTGTTGCCATCACACATATATGCCACTTGACGCTTGGCGGATTCACATATCTGATCCGTACAGTCTCGTAATCTCATCTTTTATCCCTTTTTTTCTTTTTGAATTAAATATATTTATTTCAGCACCCAATCATGATTCAATTCTATACCAAAGTAAGGTGCACCAATATACGAATCATCATCCAGTGAATTGAGCCCAATTATTGGTTTATCACTTCCTCCTGTGGGAGGTTCGCCCGTATAGGTACTATCTGCCAACGTAATACCAAGAAAAAAACCAAATGAGTATTCTGACAAGCGTGCTTCCAGCTGCGGACGAAAATAAAAATGACTTAAATCCTCCCATACAGGATCATCTGCAGACAATCGCCCAAATGAAGCTGCCGACACTTCAGATCCATTTATTTTTGCATACCCTACAGTACCGCTTATACCAATATCCCATTTATTAACTTGCCTATAATATCCCACTCCTGCTTCAAGCGACCAAACATATATATTTTCATCCTCTTTGAATAGGTCATTCGCATTTGTTTTTCCCATATCATATATTTCAAGGCCACCTCGAGTAATAATCCCCAAACTGCCCTTTTTTAAATTTGTTCCAATAGATAGCCGAGCAATATTCTCTGTTTCTGTTCTTACATTTTTTAGATTTGGATCATTCCAGTCAATACCAGATGATTCTAATCCTGGCCCTACTATATAGGCAGCACTCAGCTGAAGCCCCAATGACCATAAATCCCCCTTTTGAGTACGGATAGGCTCATGCGAGTTATTGTTCAACTTATCTGATTGTTTATTAGGCAAAGTATTTTGACTAAACTTCTGCCCGCGGCACCCCTCCAAGGTATAATTGGCCGCCTGTATTTGCTCTGGATTTATTGTAAATTTATCCACTGGCAAGCAATCCATATCATAGTATTTATCCACGCATGGCGAAGACTGTTGCTTACATACAGCTGCGACTTTCTCTCGCGCTGCCTTACATGTTGCATCATCATCCGCACATTTTTGAGTGAAATACTTTGATAGGCAATCATCGGCATCATCCTTGCATATCATCGCCACCTGCGTTTTTGCTAATTCGCATATCTTGTCCGTACAATCTCGTAATTTCATTGTTTCTCCCTTTTTTTATATATTTTAATACATACAAATTTTACACTTATAAAGCGTTAGGAACATTGATACTGGCAGGCTCACAAACATACCTACGATATTTACAATTTCAGTAAATACATCAACTCTAAACTCAGTATAGGTGTTGCTCTATACCAACCTGTTCCCCCTGATTGATTTGTCTCCACTTCCCCTTGTGTCTGATCTTCCATAATAGGATGCTGATAAACAGCTCCCAAATGGAAATCATCAGAAAAAAATGATGATAAGCTAAGCCTCATTCCTAACTCACTTACAAGACCCAAACGTTCCTCATCTACAGCAACACCCAAGTCTTCTTTATAAAATTTATCCCATCGCCATCCGATACCTATTCCTCCAAAAATTGATATACTCGGAAGGTTAATTCTTCCCCCGTGTATACCCAAACGAGCCTTAGCTGAAAGTAGTTTAGAAGAATGAGCGTCTGCTTTACCACCAAACACACTATTCCCTTCAACATCATATAGTTCCGCTGTATCTCCCTCTTTATCTACAATTCTTTCTGAAAAAATTATCTGCCCATCTAGCACACTTTCTCCAAAAAAAAGAGACCCTCTTTTACCTCCACCTACAAAAACTTTAAAACCATCTGTAAAATCTGAACTCGTAAATTCACTCAGCTGATCTGCATAGCGCCCACCACCTTGTGATGAGCTATAATCTTTTTCTTCCGTTTCCACACCATTATTAAATGGATGCAAATACCCCCCACCTACTAGAAAATAACCGTTTGTTTTATTTTTATCTTGGATTTCTTGTTTTTGGATAGGATTCTCATTTGGCCCAGATTTTTGTAATTCATGAGAACTTTGCCCGCGACACCCCTCCAAGGTATAATTAGCAGCCTCGATTTGTGCTGGATTTATTGTAAATTTATCCACTGGCAAGCAATCCATATCATAGTATTTATCCACGCATGGCGAAGACTGTTGCTTACATACAGCTGCGACTTTCTCTCGCGCTGCCTTACATGTTGCATCATCATCCGCACATTTTTGAGTGAAATACTTTGATAGGCAATCATCGGCATCATCCTTGCATATCATCGCCACCTGCGTTTTTGCTAATTCGCATATCTTGTCCGTACAATTCCCTAATTTCATTTGTTCTCCCTTTTTTTGAATAGTTTAGCACTATTCATTATATTTAAACGCGCGTATCTCTATCATTTGTACTATTACAGTCAACTGTTAATTTCCAGTCTACTTTGTTTCAGATCAGTTCGTCATCGCGAGTGGCCCGACGGGCAACGTGGCGATCCAGATTGCAGTCAAAAGCCAAATCTTTTTGGATTGCTTCATCAGATTTCATCTGCCTCGCGGGTGACGTTGTTGTTCAGGGAAGTTACCCATGCCTGGCACCGATGGATTCATTTTGAGGGGGATTGTATGGATCTCCGGTCATTACTATATGACTGGATGCCCGATTAAATCATTCGGGCATGACAGGCGCATTATGCCCTCC
>CAYZSU010000122.1:0-4703 GCA_964480565.1 uncultured Myxococcales bacterium
GTTTCGTTATTATTATATTTGCTTTCCTTATTTGTTTATGTATCCCGGATCACGTCCGGTATAACAACCGTTGGCAACCGTAAAACCCTATGGATCCCGGCTCACGGGCCGGGATGACAATCGTTGACAGCCGTAAAACCCTATGGATCCCGGCTCACGGGCCGGAATGACAACCGTTTAGTGCTGGATGACACCTTTCACACACAGGGAATGACAAGCATTTGGTACGCGGAGGACAAGCATTTAGCGCATGCGGATGACAAATATGATCACTCACACATATCCCCGATATGATTGCCATTAAAATCATTTTGTAAGTTGAATACATACGGGCAATTATCCACATCGGTGTAGATCATTACATTGCATTGACAAAATGGCGGCTCACATTCACCAGGCGAAATGCCATCGCTATCCATATAACCATCCAAGTCCGTATCAATGGCACGCGGGTCTGTTTCTTTTAAATGCGTTTCCACTATTCCATTGCCGTTGGTATCCTCTTTACCATCTGGAATACCATCGCAATCCGTATCCATGGATAAGGGATTGGTATCTTTATCATCCTGAACCCCCTTGCCGGATGTTTCAATATAGTCGGAAATACGATCACCATCCGTATCTACTCGCGTGGGATTAAGCTCGCCCATGTCTGGATTAAATAACCCATCTTTATTTTTATCTTCCAATCCATCGACAAGCCCATCGTGATCTGTGTCAATTTCAAATGGATCGCTTTCATTCTCGCCAACCACACCATTCATATCCGCATCTTCAAATATATCGAGAATACCATCTTGATCATGATCCATTTCCACATACACAATTTGTGAAAATTCACTGGTATCGCCATTTTTATCAATGGCCAAGGTGGTTAATGCAGTTCCTCGCAACAATCGATATGGAATACGATGGTAAAATGGACTTTTCTCCACTTGAAATGAATCGATATATGTCTCGCCCTCACCATAGCCGCTTTCATCGCCAATATGCACCACATCGCGCAATGACTCGATTTCACGGTGACCATCCACTTGATAGATTTCGATTGTTGTGCCCACCTGCGCTTCGCCAGTTAAAACAAAATTATATGCAGGTTGGATATTTTTATAATAGGTCAGCACATGCATGCGTAGATTATAGGGGTAATTGATCAGTGAATTAGGACCCGCATCCGTATCATCGATATCATTGGATGTGACCCCTTCCGCATCAAAATCAATACCTAAGCCATGATTGCGATAAAATGCATTTTGCGATATCCGATTGCCATGGGTAGTGTCACTCCCTAGAAAGCGTATGCCCGCAGATCCATTATAGGCAATTATATTATATGCATCCGCTGCATCCTCGCCGTGACGCTGACCAATAATATTTCCTTCTGCATCGTCAGTGAGTGCAATACCATGGCGATAATTACTGACCAACGAACATGAGGATTCACGTTCATTTTGTAAATAATTGGTTATTTGATCAGGCGGTGGTTTATCATCTTCCATGGACATACTCATCAACTGGCATCCTGCCGTACTCCTTAGCGATGGCATGCTAGAAACATCACTGGCAGCATGACTATCCATATCATCTGAGGCAATTGCATTGTCTGGCGTAGGCACTACAGTCGTATTTGATTCAGACTCTTGGATAGAATTCGATGGCACGGCTGCCTGTTTTTGTGATGATTTATTGCTCTGCTCAAATTCACAATTTTCAAGGGCATTGCCAATATAATTACCCTGAATGATATTGCTATCACCGGAAATCAACATGCCATCCAATTTATTTTGACTGATGGCATTGTGAATAATCTCATTTTCATTGCCGCCAATATAAATACCCATATCATTGCCGCGCTGAGAATCAGCATCCCCCCATGGGATACTGCCAAAATAACTATCCGTAACTGTATTTCGATTGCCCATCAGGCATAATCCAATACCCGGATATCGATCCCTGCGTTTATTATATCTGGCATCCAAAAAGGATAGATTCTCAAAGTGATTGTCATGGCTATAAACGATAAGCAGGCAATTGCTTAAGTCATCATCCGTGTCATAATCAAAATCATCACCGCTAATCACTGTATGATCCCGTGTATTGCCATATATAAAGATGCGCCCTTGGCAATCCTCTGGAATTACAATCGGTGAGGATAGTTTAATATCACCGCCTAGAATAAATTGAATGGCATCATCGCCTGGTTCAGCACATGCTTCTTCAACAGCAAATCGTAAAGACCCATCATCTCCATTATTATTTGTTCCAACAATAAGCTCCCTACAGTTATCAGTAGAGCAAAAATCATCTAGGCCCCATGCCACATTCATATGGCATAGCACTGCAATAACAATTATCAGTAAATAATTATATAATCTCATAAACCCCTCCCTATAAATTTAACTCGTTTGGCTTTTTGCGGCAGTATGGCACCATTTCCAATACTGCGATGCTCCGCACATCCATTAAGCCGCACCGCCCTCGTATCATTACTCACAATACACATATGAGTGCTATATTCCTTGTCCGCTTCTTTTGGACAAAATTTCAATTGAGCAATTTTCATGGCACCAGGTGCAATGACCATACGTCGAGATGATATGGAAAATACTCCCTCTGTGATATCTGGAGAGCCTTGTAAGTTACCAAAATCAATATATTTGATAAATAATTGTGCAATACCATCATTATGCAGGCCTAAATTATAATAACTGCATGTGCCAACAGGCGTTGCATCCAAGCGGATATTCCTATTTACATTTAGTTTGGGTAAATCTGCACCAAGGCCTGTGCCATACACTGGAATGCGGATTTGTTTTTTCTGTCGATCATTTAGGCCTTGAATGACTAAATTGGCCTCATAGGATCCTTGCCATTGTGGCAAAAACTTAAATTGTATAGGAAGCTCTTCATCAGGCTGAATCGTATACTCATTTAAAGCCATCATAAATCCCATGGGTGGCTCCATAAATACACGCACGTGAAGCGGCATATCACTATCCGTATTGGTCAACAAAATCTCAGGACTGTCCATAATTTCACCCAACTCGATTTCACCTAATTGAATCTCATGCGCATCATCAGGCAGTTTAACGCCTAAATTGGCAATTTCTTTTCCAATTCCCTGCAATGTAATTTGCGCAGGAAAATTTTCACGATCATCGCTAAGCAAGGTCAATGTAGCCGTATAATTGCCAGGCGCTGTGGGTAAGAAATCAATGGGTATGGATTTCATATTGGATAAATCCACGCGGTTGATCATGCGACTTTCAGCCAAGCCCTTAAATGCATGATCATCGCCATCAATCAAAATATTAAACACACGAAGCATGCGATCACCCGTATTATTGATAATCACTGGGCGATGCTGATCCGCATAAAATCCAAAGCTGTCGCCATCATTAAAATTGATTTCAGAATCACTTTCCAAACTCGGGAATTGGGCAAGATTGGGATCACCACCTAAAATGAGTTCCACACGATCACCCATATCATCATTATCACTATCTGGGTTTCTGGGATCCATGCCCGCATTGTACTCCTGGCTGAGTATTAACCCATCGTCGTCAGTATCCGGACTATTTTCCGCATCAAAATTTGCAAATGCAGCTAAAGGCACACTGGGTGAACAATACTCTTCTGAATTTCCATTTTCATAGATAGCGCATAGAGTAATCTGATAATTTGTTTCTGCCTTAAGCGCATAATTCGTTCCACGATACGGAAAATACCACGTGCTTAAATTATGCGGCTCTACCTTATCTGCGAATAGATGACGAATACCGTCAGGCCCAGCTACAAACAACTTATAATATTGTAAGTTTGGCTCATTATTATAGTTTAAAGAAAATTTAAACCCGTGATGCATGGGTTGCGACAAATTGCGCACGGATTCTACTGCCCGTATAATCGGCATATTATACGCCATCGCTTTAGAAATGGGCATCATCCAACACAGTGCCATTGCAAACCCCAGAAAAAGCAGCCAGCAATTCAACATGATGGTGGGGCTGCCAACCACTATCCCTCTGCAATGCCATGCCAGCCAATTCAATACGGCATCATATTCTTGTGGCTGTACCCTCTTGGACTTTCTGTCCGTCTTGAATCTGGGCATTTTTAAATAACCCCTCAAATTCCTACTTTTCAACAGTCCCATAATAATCCTCCAAAAAATTAAATATGCATTGTCACAAATAGTTCGATAAACCCTGACCGCATAACACGTAATTTAAATATGTCAATAATAATAAAAGTGTTCCGATTTCGGAACAAAACGCATGTATCGCATCATATTATTAACGCAAGTTATTGTTTTTTATAATGATTTTAATTTTTTATTTTCGACCTACATGGAGTCTTTCAAAATGACAATACTATCACGGCTTTTCAAGCAATCCTTATTTTTCAACGTAATTTCAATAGATTAGCATTACATATCTCGAAAAAACTTTTTTTATGCATTTTTTTACTATTTGGGCATTCACAAAGGATATATTTATTAAAATTATTCAAAATATGAGTTTTTAGGGATGATACTTAATATGAATTTGATTATGGAGTTGTTCAAAAATGCCCAGATTCTAGACGGACAGCAAATCAAATGAAGGCGCATACATATGAGTCTAAAGATTAGTCATAAGTTTTAAAGTATGGGGTTGTTGAAAAACGCCCATCTTCTGTGTTTCCCGCTACACTCGCAATCC
>CAYZSU010000123.1:0-4606 GCA_964480565.1 uncultured Myxococcales bacterium
CAGGATAAAACTTAAGAAACTATACCCGTCAATTAACTGAATTTACTGTACTAGTATGCCAAACAGAAAATAAGCGTAAATAAGAAATTTATAGGTAGCCTTGTGTTATTTAAGCTACCTTTTTTGTTAGTTCAATTTCCTTAAAATAAATCTCTGCAGGATAATTATAATCCAAACTCTGATGTTCTCGTTTATGCATGCACACAGGGACTAGTGACGTCGTTTCGCTAACTACATTAAAATTCAATATATTTTTAGTTTTATAAGGTTGCTCTTGGAACCATTGTTTCTGAATTGATTGACAAGTGAACGATTAATCCAGTTAATCGTGTGATATGACTATCGATGATCAGAGTGGTTGGCCACGTGTGATTGCACATGTGGACGGGGATGCATTTTTTGCTTCTGTGGAGCAGGCTGTGAATCCAAGACTTAAAAATAAGCCCATTGCTACTGGAGCAGAGCGAGGTATTGTTGTTGCAATGAGCTATGAAGCTAAAGCGCTTGGAGTTGTGCGAGGTATGCCCGTGCATCAACTCAAGAAAACATGTCCTGCGTGTATATTCGTACCCAGCCAATATAATAATTACGAGTTGTTCTCTAGGAAAATGATGCAGATACTTCGCAATATGTCACCGTTGGTTGAAAAATATTCGATAGATGAGGCCTTTTGTGATTTAACAGGGCTATGCGCTTTATATCATATGACTTATGAACAAATCGCACATACGATTCAATTGCGTATTTGGAATGAAGTAAATATTTCAGTTTCTATTGGATTGTCCATCACTAAGTCATTGTCAAAAATTTGCTCGGCATTTCAAAAACCCAACGGTATTACAGTGGTTAATAAAAAAAATAGAAATGCTTTTTTACAAACTCTGCCTATTCATTCGATTTGGGGGATTGGCCAAAAGAGTGCTGCTCTCTTAAAATCCTATGGCATATATGGAGTTTCTGATTTTTGTGATCGCCCCGAATTATGGGTAAGATCTAAGTTAGGAAAAGTAGGTGTGGATATTTGGCGTGAATTACATGGGCATGTGTCCTATCCGATGAATGCTGCACCTGTTAAACCGAGCATGTCTATTTCACGTGGACGTACCTTTGAGCGACCATCGAGCAATAAATATTTTGTATGGGGGCATGCACTTCGTAATCTGGAGGTTGCGTGTGTGAAGGCTCGAAAATTGCGTGCTCGGATCGGTAGTGTAGAGCTAAAATTAAAAACACAATCATTCATATCTTATAGAGAGAAAAAGAAATTGTCTGTCGCAACATCATTCACCAATGAGTTGATTCCAATGTTTAAAACATTATTTGAATCCATTTATCAGCCGCGTACATTGTATCGTGCAACAACAATTTACTTGTATGATTTAAAACGAGGTGATGCTCAGCTTGATCTATTCGATGACAGTCAGCATCGATGCAATAATGAATTATTATTCAAAGCAATTGATACCTTAACAAGGCGCTATGGGACTCATTTGATTTCGTTTGCGGACAGTGCAGTGATCGGCTCGGGAAAAAAAGAAAATCACAGTCGCGCATTCATTTACCCCTGTTCAAATGATTTGCTTTCATGTATTTATTAGAGCGTCAATTAATGTCTAAGGGGGAATTATGAGATTATTGCTTTTAATTGTTGCGTTACTCAGTATGTCTGTAAATGCCTATGCTGTGGAGCGCGAATGTATGTGTCCATGCATGTGTTCTTCTAAAGATGCTGTATATGTGCAATGTAAACCATATATGGTGCCCAGTAAAATTAAGCCAAAAGTGAATAAATTGCCATTGCAGGATGAAAAGAAAATTCATGCGAGTTCCTATGATCAGCCTGTGATTTACCCAGGGGTGAAAAACAATAAACCAAAGGATATGACAGATGCATCTGTGCCTGCAAATGTATCGAATGAATCAAAAAAATCAGAGGATACATCTGTAAAGACAGTCGTGACGGATTCAAAAGTCGATAAAATTAAGCAGCCACATGTAAAGAAAACAAAGAATAAATCTAAAAAAGATATGCCAGAAAAAAATACAATAGGCGATGATTCGCGATATGCACCTGTGGATATGTCTCAAGCGGCCACAATGATGTATAAATCTAAGAAATCGAAAGAGACAACGACAACGGCAGTACCTGCAAATAAAACTGAGATTCCAAAAGAAACGAAAAAAACATATTCGGATTTACCTTCAGGGTGGGAAGAGCCTACAGTTGTTCCAGAAGGCGCTATTCGTTTGGAGGATATTAAATCCCCATATACCGAGTCTAAATCAAAAGAAAAGGCTAAGGTGAAAAAGAAATCCACTAAAAAATCAGGTAAATATGCACATTAAATCAGAAAAAACTTGATTTTTAATGCAATGTTTAGCAATAACACATCTCTCTATCGGAGAGGTGGTCTTGGTGGTTGAAGGTGGCGGTCTTGTTCTTTAAAAACAGGTAATTGTTAGTATGACGCTGTCCTCAAAATAGCTAAGGAGTGTGTTGTGATATTCAAAATAGATGTTTATAAAGAAGCAATCCAAATTCTTTGTAAAAAATGGGATATCATTGAGTTCTCTTTGTTTGGTTCTGTGCTTTCAGATGATTTTAGAGCAGATAGTGATGTTGATGTGTTAGTTGCATTTAAAGCTGATGCGCATTGGGACTTGTTTGATTTAGTTAATTTAAGAGAAGAGCTAAAGGCAATGTTTAGCTGTGATATTGATTTGCTGGAAGTAGGAACAATTCGAAATCCCTTTCGCTATAAGAGTATTATGAGTACACGAAAGATATTTTATGCTGCCTAGAGAAAAAGATGCTGCATATATTTGGGATATGCTTGATGCCGCAAAAACTGTATGTAGTTTTATTGATGGAGTAAAGTTTTACCAGTATGAAAGTGATCGTAAAACTCAGTTGGCAGTTGAGCGTGCTATTGAAATTATAGGTGATGCGGCACGTCATATTTCTAGTGAATTTCAAGCATTGCACTCAGAAATTCCATGGAAGGGAATTATTGGACAACGGCATATATTGGCACATGATTATGGTGAGGTTAAACAGGAGCGAATGTGGGTGGTTGTAACCGTGCATATTCCAAAACTCATTAGATTGTTAGAAGCGCTTGTTCCAGATATTCCTAATATGGAGTAATACTTAATTATATAAGTCTGTAATTTTGGATGTGAATGATTGGAGAGGTGGCCTTGGTGGTCGTAAGGAGCTGTTTTAAAAGCCGGAGGTTAGTTTTTTGAATAAATGAAGAAAAATAATAATGTTGTTTAAAATTATAAAGTTAATTCATTTTTTCAGTACTGTATATTACGGCACTTTCCCGAAGATGATGGGACTGTTGAGAAATAGGTATTTTAGGGGCTGTTCAAAAATGCTCAGATTCTAGGCGGACAGCGACTATTATATTTTTACTGTCGGTAATGCATAAGCGCTTGATCAGCGTAATGATTGCATTGGCACTCATTACGCTGTCACATCGCTAAACAGCAAATTCAATGAAGGCGCATACATACGAGTATGTAACTGAATTGAATTTGCTGAACAACACCGAAGATGGGCGTTTTGAGGGCAGCCCCATGATTTAAAAAAATAGTACTTTGAAAAATTGGTGACAGTAAGAACGATATAGCTTAAGTATTTGTTGTTGAAGGAAAGATAGTATTTGGAGGGGTGGCAGAGCGGTTGATCGCGACAGTCTTGAAAACTGTTGACCTTTCACGAGGTCCGGGAGTTCGAATCTCCCCTCCTCCGCCAATGTGGAAAAAGTAAGAAAATATGGAAATGAACCCTTTAGGGTCGTTGTTATACACGGCGGACCTGGGGGGGCGGGACAAGTGGCTTCTGTAGCAAGAGAGCTTTCTAAAATTACAGGCGTCTTAGAACCAATTCAAACTGAATTCTCTATCAACGGTCAAGTTCAAGAGCTTTACGACACTCTAAAGTCTAATTCAAATACTCCTATTACATTAATTGGGCACTCGTGGGGGGCGATGCTGAGTATTATTTTTGCATCTAAATTCCCTACTATAGTCAATAAGCTGATTTTGATTTCTTGTGGACCTTTAGAATCTAAATATATCTCCGCTAATGTTATGAACAACCGATTAAATCGGATGTCAGATGAAGAAAAGAAACAGTTTAATAAAATCATTAACGATTTGGAGAACTCTAAAGTAGAAAATAAAAATACTATTTTTACAACATTGAGTGAACTGATGAGCAATGTAGATTCGTATGATCCAGCCTTGGATGAAAATGAATTTATAGACGCTCAGTACGATATTTTTGCAAATGTTTGGGATGAAGCCGAAACATTTCGAAGTGAAAGCGGATTTGAAGATGCTGTAAGAAAAATAAAATGTCCAATGATTGCGATACATGGGGATTATGATCCTCATCCTGCCAAGGCAATAAAAGACTTCCTTTCATCTGTATTAACTAATTTTGAATTTATTCTATTGGATAAATGTGGCCATTATCCGTGGCTGGAGAGAAAAGCTAAAAAGAAATTTTACAGCACAATTAAAGATATGTTGATTAGGTAGTTTCCAACTCAAAAAGGCCTAAAAATATATGGATAGATAGTAGCTGAAATCA
>CAYZSU010000124.1:0-4547 GCA_964480565.1 uncultured Myxococcales bacterium
ACCATAGCACACACTTGAGTTGCGGACTAGATGCTCTTCGCTAAGCGGTTACGAAAAAACCTGTTCGAGTCGTTGGGTAAAATATGAAATACAAAAAAGTATAGAGCGTGGAAACGGGTTACTGGGCATTGATATAAGCAAAATCAAAGACCTGAGTGGCAACACATCCGTAAGATGTGGCGAAATCCCCAAAGGTTATGAATTTTATCTGTGGAACAAAAATGAAGGATATAAAAACCTAGGTGCTTGGGTTGAAAAGGCTGCTAGGAGAGTGAATAAGTAAAGTATTTACAGCAAGGCAGCAGTTATCCGGAAATTCCGGACAACTGGATTTAATATCGTCGGATTCAACAGGTTTGGTAAATGTTCGCTCAATATGATTTGCTTCTATAAAGGGGCTGTTGAAAAACGCCCATCTTCGGCGTTGTCCAGCAAATCCAAATCGGTTACATACTCTTATGTATGCGCCCTCATTGAATTTGCTGTCTGCCTTGAATCTGAACATTTTTGAACAACCCCCAAAATTGCTATTTTTCAACAGTCCCATAAACATCGGTGGAAATGCTGGTGAAAATATATAGTGAGCCAAGGGGTGGGGTAAAAAGAGCCGCCTAACGGCGGACGTGGCCGCTACGGGCCCCGTCTTAATGAATATAAGCGCTTAAGCCGCCAACTTAGGAACAAAAATATACCCTTGAGTTTGCTGAATCACAGTTCTAACATCGTCCACGATGACCCGCCAAGTAGAACGGATGGCTCGTAATTGGGCCATCCGTTCTTTATTTTCGGGGCATTTTGCCGCGTCGGTTCTAACCTTTTTACAGACTTGATGAGCTGAATATTTATTTCACAAATTTCCATCACATTCCAAAATGAATAATGCCTTAGCAAAACAACGTCATTGCGAGATGGCCGAAGGTCAGCGAAGCAATCCAGAAAAAATAAGATGGATTTCTTCACAAGACTATATCTGCTTCGCAATGACACTAATCTACTGTAAAGCTTCTTATTTACGCTTGGTTACTGTTTGACTAACTCGATCACTATAGGTTTTCCACATCTAAAGAAATGTGAACAGTATTATGTTGAGGTTTCACGCCCTTCTCAAATCAGGAACACAAACCATCCCACTCGCAAACTGAACCCAAGTTCTAACATCGTCCACGATGACCCGCCAAGTGAAAGTAAAACGGATGATTCTTAATTGAGTCATCCGTTTTTTATTTTCAGACAATGTGAATATTTTAACAATTCCAAAATAGCTAGCAACAAATAGGTGAAATAGGCGATAATAATATAAGGTTGATCTTAAAATAAACATTCTGGATGATTTTTGGATTATTCCATTGTAGGGTTGCCATCGAAGTAGGTGTTTTTGAACAGTTCCATTATAAATTTAGGGGTGCATATGTATTCAAAGAATTATTATTATACATTGAATATGCTAATGGGGCTACTATTGGCATTGATTGTCGGATGTAGTGGCTCATCCTCGGTAAATGATACTATTGCTAAGTTGGAAAGTGGAGAAGCGTTATCGCCGCCAGATATATCCTCAGATTCTGACTTACCTTCATATACTGATGACATGAGTAATGAACCTGTACCAGATGTTCAAGAAAATGCAGATTCTACGAGTGATGATAAAAATAGTCCAATGGCACATTATGCTGTATATCGCCCATTAAGCACCCATACTATCCGACTACACTTTTCACATTTATGCGTATTGAAAAATGAAGGTTGTCAGCGGGAGTTTGATATTGGCGAGCTATCTGAGTTTGCACGATATGCGGATGGCATGCATTTTACATTTGGCCTATTGCCATCCAAGTCACTTTTAGATCAGCTGCATGCTGAGTTTCCAGAAATAAAAATTTTGGGAAAAGGTGTGGGATTTAATGTATTATATGATCAGCAGATGCTGCATCCAAATCAGTCCCTGAATATTACTGTACATGATCACAGTATTAATTCGGCCTATCGTACAATTCGAACATCTATACATCCAAGGGATTGGGCGATGGATATTATACCTAATCCAGATCATCAACAACATGGATTGCTTGTGACTTCAGATTCATTGATTAGTTATGCAGGAGGAGGTCAAATTAAAAATGATCTTTTTGCATCGGGTGTTCAAGGCGAAGAGCAGATTGATCATATGAATTGTATGAACGATGATACTGCTCTTTATATTGATTGTATGCAGTCTGTATATGAAAAGATCTCCATGAAAATTGCTAAGCTATGTGCGGATGATGCAAATTGTATTGTACGTAAAGAACGTGAAATATTGCAGTGTCGGCGTAAAGGGTATCATGCATGTGCACCACTTTTTCCAAAATCACCATTGAATTATAATTTTGAAGTAATGAATTTATCAGAAGTTCTAGCCAGTGAATTTCCTGAACACGCTGATTCCGATGCACTTCCTGGTCAATACTTACTAGGGGGGCATTGCCGACGCCGGCAATTTATGGTGATGCCTGTATCCACTTTATTAAGTGATCAAGAATTGCAGTATTTAAATAGCGGTGCAACATCTACTCTGCTTCAAGGGCATACGCCAATAGGTTTGTCTGCGGGGTTGAGTTTATTTTCATTGCGTGCATTTAAACGGACATCATCGGGAATATCCCCATTTTTTAAGGAATGGTGGTTTGATGGTAGGTATAGTTTGTCTATAGAAGATGGGGCATGCCTTGCGTTTGATCCAGGTAAAGAACGTACATCAGAAGTATTTGCGCAAGGTATATCTGCATTTACAGAGGAGTATCATGCGGATGGTGTGATTATGGATGATTTACCCAAAGAGTATCGCGGTACAGATACGCTTGCATTTGAAGTGGGAGGGGAAATCCTCAGACAAAATAAACATGAACTGAACACAGTTGCTGTGCCCTGGGTATTTCCTGGAGAAGAAAAGCCGCGCTATTTAATTGGATTGGGCAAGGGAATGAGTACACCTCATGCACGAATTTATGATGATTATAAATATCCAGAGCAGGTATTTGCCAAGGCATTTCTAAATTTTGCGAGTGATACACGACGTCAATTGCAGGAACGTACAACGAAAGTGCCTTTATGGTGTATCAATATGAACACAGTATCGTCGCAATTTGAACATAGTGCGGAGTCGTTTGAGAATTGGATGGTTATGGCCCAACAAACCACAGTGCCATGCATATGGGATGAAAAATGGGGACGTGATTTGGGTGGCACAGAGCGATCATTGCGCAATTTGTATTTGAAATTATATACGGTGCATCATGCGAGTAAGTCCAATCAAATGGCTATTTTGTGGTCCATGTATTTAAATTATAATGATACGGATTTGCGACCGTATTTAACAAGTTTTTTTGATATATCTAAATTGCAGAAATATCAGGAGGTATATAAAAATCGCTATGGATCAAATCATATTTATAATTTAGAGCGTGGACTCGTGCGTTATTTATTAGTGCTCGATCAACCGAGCATTCAATTGCAGCCATATCGATATACGAAGGTAGATAATGATACTACGATCGATATTAATGGACTTCATCGATTGTTATCTACAGAGTCGTGGTTAAAAACAATTTTGAATTTAAATGCTGGAAATCCATTGATGAAAACAGCAGGCATTGCCGGTAAGAATTCACTTCATCGTGTCATGTATCGGCAGTATGAAAATGCATTGGTACTATTAAATACATCCACAACAGATGCACTTCGAGTTACATTGCCTGCGCGCCATTGTACGGACTGTGATTTGAATTATTATTATATTCGCATGATTCCCTGGCAAGGGATAGACCGTGATGATGGTAATGCCATTGTGCCGCTTCATTATATGATTACAGATACCAAGGATGGTCGCTCATTAACAGATGTTGATGCATATGCCGCTGGATCCTCCATTGTAATTCCACCCAAAGAGAGTGTTTTATTGTTTAATAACGAAGCCATTGCATGGGATACATTGAGCGCTAGAAAGCTTAGACAAGGAGTTTATTTGCGTACATATCAGCGCTGTCGATCTGATGATATGACTGGATGTACTGTTGAAACAGTACCTGCATTTAACGAAGATGCGCCGATTCAATTGCTGATCCAAGATAATAAGTATATGCATTTTTTAACCATTCCCGATCATATAGATGATAATCGCTTGTATCAGGAGTGATATACTATCGAATAATCAGGTGATATAAAGTGTATTTTGGATTTAGTGATTTGACTACGGTCAGTCCTTTTATCATCAGTGATAGATATGTTTATCTATTAGTATGGTTTATTCAAATTTAATATTGGAAATAGTGGATTCAAATATGCTGGCGTCGAATAGCGATAATGATGCAGCATCATTGATAAACGGTGTCACATCTTTTTTTGCGCGATCAAAATCAATAGTTTGAAATCGATTTGAAAGCATGTTGTGCAGGGTTGATTGTGTCAGTAGGATCGATTGTTGCTGTGATTGTGCCGCAGCATTTGGTGTATTGGCGATCACTAGTGTCCGGTTAAATTAGAGATATTTAGGGCATGGATCTGAAGTTCTT
>CAYZSU010000125.1:0-4369 GCA_964480565.1 uncultured Myxococcales bacterium
GCAATGCGTGTCCAAGGTGGTTATTTATATGGTGATAAAATAGGCGTGTCTTCCCAGAAAATTGTTAAACAGTCGCTTTTAGCCACAGGATTTGCATATAATGTGCACGAAGAAGAATCGCTGGATAATCTTTCTCATTTTTGTAACTTTGTAAAACGTGCGCGTGCGATACGACGTCCAGGTTCTGCTGCAATTGATTTAGCATGGCTTGCGTCAGGGAGGATGGATGGTTTTTGGGAGTTATTTTTAAAACCATGGGATATGGCTGCGGGTGTGTTAATACTTCAAGAAGCGGGTGGAACTGTGACCGATTTTAGTGGCCAAGGCTTTGACCTTTATGGTACGGAGATTTTGGCATCCAATACATATATTCATGAAGAAATGATCGATATATTGCATTTATGAAGCAAGGTGATCCTCTAATGATTGGTAATCAAACAATTGAGAAAGCGTCTTTATTTAATTCATCTGAAATTTGTTATCGTGCATTGGAATTAATTCATTCAAAGAATTTTGACCAGGCTGAAAAATTGCTTGCGAGCAATATGACAAAAACAGAGGATGATACTGCGATTGCACTGTTTCATTCTATTATGGGTGTGCTATATAAAGTAAAGGGTGAGTATAAGGTGGCATGGAAACATTATGAACGTGCGGAAAAATTATTACCCTCAGATCCTGCATTGAAAATTATTTCAGCAAGATTACTCATTGATAAGTTTTCTCAGTATATGCCTGCAATTCGAAAGGCCAAAAAAGTATTACAGCTTGCGTCCAATCATCCAGTATTTATGCACCAGGCTTATACAACCATTGGTTTGGCCTATTGTAAAAAAGGGGATAGGAAGAAAGCAATATCAGCCTTAACTAATTCTATTATAAATTCATTTCATGATTTTCGAACGCCTAAAAATATTGATTTTGAGTTGATCGAGGCATTGCTAAGGAAGAAATGGGGTATTCAAGACTGCCAATTTTTTTTAGTACAAGCAAATAATTTTGCGATAAAGTGTGAGGATATATCATTTCGTACATTTATTGAACGCATGTTAACTACATTTGAAAGTGACTATGCGGACCAACTGGAGAATACATGACACTTGATTTTAATAATGCGATGTTTATTGATACGCATGCGCATTTATCAGCATCTGCATTTGATGCAGATAGGAGCGATGTTCTTTTGCGTGCCTGGCAGCATAATATATCCCATATTATTTTGATTGGATCAGGGTATGGACTTGAAGGAAATAAAAAAACAGTTGCATTGGCAAAGGAAGATGCACGCTTATTTGCAGCTGTGGGAGCGCATCCACACGAAGCAATGCATGTTGATGACGATTGGATGGCTTATTGTCGGATGATCGCAAGTGATCCAAACATTGTTGCAATTGGGGAAATCGGGTTGGATTATCATTATATGCATTCATCAAAGGACAGTCAGAAAAAAATATTTCAAGATATGGTTATGCTTGCTCACGATGTCAATAAACCCATTATTATTCATGACCGGGATGCGAATTGTGATATTTGGGAATGTCTTGATAAGACAGGGATTCCTAAACAAGGTGGTGTATTTCATTGTTTTTCAGGAAATCTTGATATGGCGATGCATGCGATTGCGGCTGGGTTATATATTTCTATTCCTGGTATTGTGACTTTTAAAAATGCCTATGAATTGTGGGAGGTTGTAGCTAATTGTCCATTGGAAAAAATGTTAATTGAAACAGATGCACCCTATTTGGCACCTGCTCCAAAGCGAGGAGTGCGCAATGAGCCCGGTTATATTATTCATACTGCGGAAAAAATTGCAGAGTTAAAAGGATTAAATATCAATGATGTGGCACGAATGACATCGCAAAATGCCATGCAATTATTTCATTTGCCTGGTAAAGAAAAATGGCCGGAAATTGCGTATCAATTGGATAATTCACTGTATTTAAATATTACCAATGCGTGTAATTTACATTGTTCCTTTTGTCTTAAATTGATTGACTATACCATTGATGGGCACTATTTAAAATTGGACAAAGAACCCAGTGTTGAGGATGTTTTACAAGCTATTGGATCATCATTTCCTTATGAGGAAGTTGTGTTTTGTGGTTTTGGTGAGCCCACGAAACGTTTGGAAGTAATAAAAGCCATTGCATCACATATGAAAGAAATGGGAGTAAAGCGTATTCGCCTAAATACAGATGGTTTGGGAAATAAACTGCATTGTCGAAATATTTTACCTGAACTTTCTGGTTTGATCGACTGTATATCTATTTCACTAAATGCACCGGATGCGGATACATATGCGACGCTTTGTCCGTCCATGTATCATAAGGATGCATTTAATGAGGTATGTGAATTTATTGTAGAAGCAAAAAAATATATACCAACAGTTAAAGCGTCTGTCATCGATATGCCAGGCCAGGATATTAAGGCTTGTCAATTAAAGGCGAAAGCGCTGGGAGTGCCGCTTCGCATTCGAACATATATGCCGATTCATAAATGATTTTCTAAATAGTTTGAGGTGATTCATGAAACAATTAATCATATTAGCAATTGTAGTAATATTGGCGAGTCCATTGCCTGCATATTCAACGGGGTATGGATATGTGCAGAATCAGGATATGCAAGTGTATAAAAAAGAAAAAACAATAGTATGCGACCAACCGGGTGAAAAATGGATTGGAATTTCATATAGCGATGTAAAAAAGAGCGATATTATGGATGCGATTACTGTGATTTGTGCATCGCCAAATGGTGATAAAGAGTTAGCAAATAATGATTTTGGAAATAAAAAACGCATTCGTATTAAATGCAATAATTGGGAAGATGCCATTGGAATTGCTTATAAAGATCGAAGTCAAAAGGATAGTGTGGATGGTGCGACTATGATATGTCAGGATAAAAAAACAAAAACAATCCGGATGATATATAATGCAGATATTCAAGGTGGACGTCGATTTACACAGATGAAATCACCGCAAGCGATTGGAATTGTTTATCATGATTTGAAAGGAAGTGATGGTGTGGATGGTGTCAGCGTGGTATATAAAAAATAATTCAGAGCTATTTTTTTATGTTAAACCTGATATAATATGACACACTTTTTATACAATGGTTGCAGTGAGTTAAATTGGAAGTGCAAATGACATTAATAAAAACCAATGAATTAAAGCCAGGCATGCGATTTGCTACTCAAGTAGTTATTGATAATCGTCCCATTGCAAAACGTGGTGAATGCATTACTGATTACCATATTCAGTTGTTTGAAGTCTGGGGAGTTGGTAGCGTTGAGATTGAAGGGGATAATATTAATCATTTTGAAGGCATATCATTGTTTTCAAATGACCAGTTGAAGGCAATAATGACCCCTATTGAGGAAAAATTTATATGGAATGATATGGATGATGATGTGTTGCAAGAATTAAAACAAGTGATATTAAAACGAACAATATTAAAAAATAAAAAATAATTGCCATGATTGATTATTGTAAAGACAAGCTGGATTCTATACAGGATTTACCGACATTGCCCGCGGTGTGTGAGCGATTGTCGAGTATGATATCCAATCCCAATGCCAGTGCACAAAAAGTAGGCGTGATTATTGAATCGGATCAATCATTAACATCAAAGTTATTAAAACTTGTGAACTCTGCTTTCTTTGGTTTGCCGCAGCATGTATCGACTATTTCACATGCGATTGTATTATTGGGATTTAAAGAAATATCAAATTTAGCTTTTTCAACTTCAGTGATTAATACATTCGGAACATCGCATCATGCGGATGCATTTGATCTTCAATCGTTTTGGAAGCATTCCCTGGCGTGTGCAATTACGGCTAGGTGTATTGGAAATGAAGTGGGCAGTGTGCATGTGCAGGATATTGAAGAAGCGTATGTCGCAGGACTCATTCATGATATTGGCAAGCTGGTACTTCATCAATATATGCATGATGAGTTTAATTCAATTTATTCATTGGTATCCCAAGAAAATATTCGATGGATTGATGCAGAACAGCGCATTCTTGGCTACACGCATCAGGATGTGGGACAATATTTGGCAATAAAATGGCAATTACCTGAGGTGCTTGTTCGCGCAATTAAATATCATAATATGCCAGAGACCTTGCCGGATAGCTCACATGCCATAATTGTATATATTGTTCACTTAGCAGATATTATGGTGAAAAGTATTGATTTAGGTTTTAGTGGCGATCACTTAGTGCCTGATTTTTATCGATCTGCATGGGATCAATTGGGCTTAAAAAAATCACAGATTAGTGAAATTTTATCAACAGCTGAAATTGCTTTAAATGATGTATTTTCTATTTGAAGCCCCGTTTTTGAGTACCACGCGCTTGCGCGTGGGTGAAAAG
>CAYZSU010000126.1:0-4324 GCA_964480565.1 uncultured Myxococcales bacterium
CCTACATCACCATAAATTGAAATAAATTTCTTTGGCGTACCAGTTGCTTTCAAACGAATGGATATTGCATGCTCTCTTGCATTATCAGTATCTATTATACCATCTGCATTGATATCTCTAGGATCATTTATAACTAAAAATGCATCAGCTAATGTGTTATCAGGGTATACAAGTTCTTGTTCCCAGCTATTAATTTTTACAATATCTGAAAATGTGTATAAATTCGATTCAATGGGCTGTTCTTTCAAATGGTTTAGCTGATAATTTGCATAAATATTATGCCGCCCTGTTTTCTTTGAATTGAAATCTATATCATTTTTATTGAATTCAATATACATCCAGTTTGCTTCAGGATAAGTATTACTCAATGTATTAATAAATAGATCATGAACAGACGATTGATACACAGAAGGGCTTAGTTCAGCATATACATTTCCACTTGATTGCCATAAGTGAAGCGGCCCTGTTCGAATATGTCCGGATATAGATGGAAGAACATGATCAGTACCATTAAATCTAAAGTTACTCAGCTCAATTGTATAACCCGTAATAGTCGTACTATCTACAATACCATTGCTTGCAGTATCCTTTCCTATTGTTCCATCAAATATTCCAATGGCATTATCTGAATTATGAGTATTGCTTCTTAGAGATTGGATCTCCTTGAACACCCAATTCCATCCCCAATCTTCAGTACCTTGTTTTTCAAAGTACAAATCGATTGCCATCTGCCCACAATAGTATATTGGGCCGCCATTCTCACCATTTATGCCTGTTGCAATACAGTTACCTGTTCCAGGCCCCATAATATTATCAGGGTACTCATTTTCTGGAAAAGCTAGATCATTGGATCCAACACAGTAATGATCCGCATGAATATAAATAACACCGTTCAATGGATTTCTCATCCAAGAAAATATATCTCCATCCTGCCCTGAGTTAGTATATGTATTATTTGATTCAAGGGAATAACGTATATAATGAGGTATATATTGACTCCGCGCACCATCATTGATCATCATTTGCGCATAGATGCCATCCACAGTATCATCTGAAAAACCAATTGTATAATTTTTTAATGCCATATCTGCTGGATATTCCAATACTTTGTTTTTTTCGCTATCTAACATAGGAGCCTTGCAGTATTTCCAGCTACATCTAAGACATTGATTTTGAGTACCACTGGCATCCTCATACTTGATATCAATATCTTCACTCATCGTTAGTTGATGCGTCCAGTGCTGAGTGCCTTTTGCTGCAATTTTATAACTGAATCCAGCTTCCAAATATCCAGTACCCCTTCCACGCCAAAAAAATCGTGGATCGCCATTGATCGGCGTATTTACTGGATTTTCTAAATGATTATGCACGATGACATCATCATCGCCTTTAATAAAGCTGATAATTGAATTGGACGTATGCATGGAGGCTTTATTTACCCGCATTGATATAACCTCTGCTATACGCTCCTCTTCCATTCCAATATCAATATCTGATGCAATCAACTTAATAAAGTACTGCTTATTTTCAGGGACAATGACACCCGCATCATTTGTTCCATCCCATTGAAATGTATTGCTAACTAAAACATGATCCTGAACCAATATCTTAATGGGATCTAATCCATTATTGTCATTCGGATCATCTCCTGGATCATGATCAAATATATAAATTGATGTTGAAGCTGCTTTTGATAACCGATAATGAATACTGCTTGTTTCAGGCTTTCCTGTATTGATATCAAAGTTGTATGGGTAAAAAGGATTTGGTGTAACAGAAAAACCATTCTCGTCCACAGACAGATTGTCACTCGAGCAATATGAATGGAATACAGTAATAATATCCGACTCCCTATAGTCTACCCCTGTCCCATCAATGGCAAAAGCCGTCGCCCTGACCTTATATGTTCCTCCAGGCAGCTTTCTGCCAGTGTTTGAACGGCCATCCCAGTCTATGGTATAACTTCCCGGAGCAATATTCTTAAACATAAAAGAAGAAACAACATGCTCAATAGAATTTGTATCTGTATTAAATTGATATATATCGACTTCAATATTAGCACTTTCATTTGTTATACCATTATTGGCATCACCTAATTGGTAAGTAATTTGCGAATCATAAGATTCATTTGATATCATTCGATTGGAAACGGATAAATCGGATATTTGAGGTCCAATATAGATAGGATCATCTGGATCCAATGGCTCCAATAAAATGTCATTTTCAGGGTCAATTTCGACAGAAACTGGATTTTCTACACTAATCACAACTGTATCATAGCTTATTTTATTAATTTGATTTCCATTGCTATCCATTGTTTTTAGAATCACTGTATATAATCCATTTGTTAATGAATGTGTATCAAGCACACCGAGTACACCATGTTGAACTTGGCGAGTGGATATATTTGATTCAGGATACAAACTATCTATCATTTCTGTATATACATTACTGGAATCTTGATGAACTAATGGAACCTGTACAGGATTCCAAGACGCATTTTCTCCGATGCCAATAACATCAGCGGGTGCTAGTACCCAGACTCCAGAGCGGACATACAATTTATATGATTTAAAATCAGACGACAGATTTTGTTCACCAATATTTGGATCCATTGCTGTGCCTTTTATGCACACTTTGCCATGAACAGTGGGAAATACATCATCATCTTCATTTTCATCATTTGGAAATTCAATTTCAGCTTTAATACCAAATGCAATAACCTGCGTTTTGGCATAGGATGCAACACCATAGGCATTAATTGCTTTTAGTTTTAATATATAACTGCCGCTATCAATAAACTCTCCATCTTGAATTTCTCCATTCCATGTTAACTCATTTTCCCCAGTTATCCCGGAAGCATCAGGCAATAAGATGGATGAAATAAATTGACCATTTGAACGGTATAAGTCCAAACCAATATCTGCATCATCTGAAAGAGAATAATGAATTACCACATTATCATTGATGCCATCTTGATTTGGTGAAAATATGAAAGGTTGTGCATACACATCGTTAATTTTGACAAAATCTATAAAGACAAGATTCGCCCTTCCATCAAAACGGTGTAGAAATTGACCAAATTGTAATTTTGCCATTCCTAATTGAGAATTATAAATAACTGTTTGATCATATCCATTTAAAGATGTGAAAATACCTGAATATGAGTCATTAGCCACTAAACCAAATGAAGGGGTATTCCATATATGATTGTCATTGGATAATTCAAAGGCTGTTAATACATCGCCATTTAGTTCCATGAATACATACTTATTATTATCTGTGGTAAAAACAATTTCTTTCTCACCATCTGCATCGATATCTACAACATTGGGAGACGATATTATTTTTGAAAATGAATTGGATTTGTTTAGAATTAAATTTCCATTTCTATCGAGAATATAAACTTTATTTCCAGTTGTTGTAATAATAATGCGCATCTCAGATGCATTTAATATTGATATCGATCCGATTATTTCTTCACCTTCTGGCATTGAATATAATATGCTACGAGTTCCTACCTCGCTCCAAATATATACATGTCTTCCTGCATTAGCCACTAAGTTAGTTATACCATTATTATCCATGTCACCAATCGTTATGAATGGTCTGTTTGCAAGAATAAGATCTTGAAAGTTTTGTTCCAATTCAAATTTGTAATTTAATATATTTATTGAATTATCAGATAGTACATAAATAATTTCAAGAAAACTGTCCTGATTAATATCAGCAATTATAGGCGTTTCCAGTAAATTTGCATTATTATTAATATGTAACTTCCTATTGATTACTTCATCAGAATTGCCCTTAAATAAATATAATGTGTATTCGTGTTCATCGTTTATAGTAATACTGATTATTTCTTTTTGAAGATCAGAATCGATATCCACCAAATGAGGTTGCATAATAAATAGTTCACCCTGGTCGGATTTATCAATGGGCCATCCATCGCGCATATTACCATGAGCATCCCATGCACATAGTAAACCATCGTGCGTAACTGTTATTCGCTCAACAACGCTATTTGAATCAATATTGCCTATGGCCTGAATAGCATGTGCATTATTAAAAAATGCTGAAATCGCTGCAATGAAGCATAATAAAAAATATATCATATTTATTCAACCTTAGATAATAGGCCTAGAAAGTAAATCGATACACCAATTGAAAATTGAGCATATCAATCGCATTAAATCCATCCAAATAATTATACATCATCTCTACTCCCAAACGGTTTCGTCGGGTTAAATTTCCTTCTACACCAGGACCTACCGGTATGTGTCAAGATAGTTGTCGCGTTAATGTAAAAAAACTACGCCACTTT
>CAYZSU010000127.1:0-4138 GCA_964480565.1 uncultured Myxococcales bacterium
ACACTTTTTTGCTGATAGTTTAACTACTTATCTCCTTATGAGGACACGCCCTAGTGCAGTAATTTATTTATATGGAAATGATAATCATATTGCAGATATGGTTCTACAACGAACACCTTTTATGGATAATAGACAGCTTGCCTTTGAGTATGGTGCTAACCTAAACATGCAGCATGTTGAAAATGGACAAGAACCTTTTTGTGATTGGGATGCGAGTGAACAAGAGCAGACTTGGTGTGAATAAATCTAAAAAAATAAATGGATGATTGATAACTAATGTTGGAGAAAAAAATGAATACAATTAAATGGTTGATGTGCTTGTTCGGAATGTTTTTTCATATCATCGTTTTTGCAGATAATATATGCACAGTTACAGCGGATAATGGCATTGGGGAAGGGTCGTTGGTATTATTGTCATTTGAAGAATGTCATAAAATTGTATTTTCAGATGATATTACCACGGTTACTTGGCCAATAGACTGGCCACTCGAGTTAGTGATCAAGGAAGGTGTAGAGCTGGATGGAAGCGGTAGAGTAACAATTTCTTTCAACCGAGTAGATACGGAAGCTGTTGCATTGCAATCCAATACATATGTTCACGATATTGTTATTACAAACCCTGATGGTGATGGCATCGTAATAACTAGCAATAATACACGTGTCGAGAACGTCATATTCGATGATGTGCAAAATGCAATTGTAGTGGATATCGGAAAAAAAGCGTTTCTTACCATGAATGAATATCGCAATATTCATGGTGATCCCATTGTGCTGATGAATAATGGTAATAATAATTACCCGGCACCGATTGTGTCGGGTAACAGTATTATTGATCCTCAGCTATGGCAGATTCGCGGTCGCAATGATGTTGGCGATATTGATGATGTTGAAATCTATGATATTTCCCAAAATGGTGACACCGGTGCAATGAATTATATTCCAATAACACCTGAAAGCACATGGTCGAGCAATACTAATTTTACGGCAACCGTAGCCTTTGCCGAGCTAGATGCCATGAACCAAATCGCCGTGCTGTGTCATCGAAATGATCAGAGCACATCGCCGATGTCGGATAGTTTCGTGCCAGCTGAGGATGCGAACTTTTTTCCTGAAAATATGGCACAATGCGAGGAATCGGATTGGTTTTGGACG
Organism: uncultured Myxococcales bacterium; assembly: GCA_964480565.1. Classification (GTDB taxonomy): domain Bacteria; phylum UBA10199; class UBA10199; order 2-02-FULL-44-16; family JAAZCA01; genus CAYZSU01. Next base: position 1,153 of record CAYZSU010000127.1, read on the forward strand.
GATGGTTTTGATGGGGATACGGATGGCGACGGATTATTAAATGGCAATGAAGATACAAATCGAAACTGTATTGTAGATGAGGGTGAAACAGATCCAACAGAGCCAAATGCGCTGGATGATGATATTGACGAGGACGGTATACTCAATGATGCGGATAATTGTCCGAATATCGCCAATGCCGACCAGGCGGATGATGATGGCGATGGTATTGGGAATGCATGTGATGCATCTGAACCAGGTGGCGACACGGATAATGATGGCATCCTCAATAATGTGGATAATTGTCCGAATATCGCCAATGCCGACCAGGCGGATGACGATGGCGATGGTATTGGCGATGCATGCGCTGTATCTGAACCAAATAATGATGATCAGGATGGTGATGGCATTTTAGATGCGATAGATAATTGCCCTGTTACGTCAAATGAATATCAAGTGGATAGCGATGATGATGGCATTGGCGATGTGTGCGATGATGAGATATCGCCTTCTGCTGTTAAGCCAGTTAGCGGCGACTGTCAGTTAAGCGCTATGCAGCCATCACTAAATGGGAGTATCGCCATGTTCATTGGCATGGGTATCTATATGTGGCTGATCAGGCGTCGTAAAAAGCGTGCATAAAACAAGCGTCCGACAATATGAATGAATAAGGAGTTTTAAATGATTCAACCACCAAGTATCCATCATACATTTTCAAAAATTGACTTTATCGATGAGGAACTTCGTCGTCCATGCGGTGATAAAAAACAAGAATGCGTGCAAGGCCATTTGCATACACGTCTTGGCGGTTCCATTTCAACAAAACCGAATTATGTATATGGTCTTGTGATGGGTAAATTACAAGTTCGAAAAGATGCAATCGGTGTTAATATGGAGATGGGTCTTCGTACCGATGTATATGATTCGGACATAAATCCAACATCTGTATATGATTCGGACATAAATCCAACATCGCGCGATGGATTTGGATCACCATCATATATTCGGACTGGCATACGGCTATTTGGTAGGAAAAAAACATTTTGGAGTAGAGATGCTGTTCAGTCGAGACCTAGAGCTCAGACAACACTTCTCAAGCTTAGAGTAACAGAATATAACGGTCATCCTCTAGTAAATGATGATGAGGCCATGGCTTATATGAGCCCGCTCATTAAACCGCAATTGACTCCAAAACAGGAAAAAACATTTACCAAGCTTATTCAGCAAGTGCTTGTTCAGATGATGTTATTTGAAAAAGGCAATTCATCTCCTGTATCCGCGGATATGATGGCTAAACAGATGGGCCGATTGCTGACATTGCTGAGGATGTTTTATCCGGTGAACAAGTTTGCATCCACATCTGAAATAGAAAAAAGGGATTATGGAAAGATCGATGTTACGACATTGTCATTGCAGGATAAGACCCATATTGGAGCATTGTATCAAGCCTTTGTTCGCTGGGGAAAAGGATATACAGCATTCAAGGATGATACGAAGCCAAATGCGAGCTATCCGTTATTAACGAATTTTTATTATGGTTTTTATAATGATCATGCTCAAAAAATTTCTCTTAAAAATACGCATAAAGTATCTGATTTGCCAGAGGTGTTCCAGCCATTTTTTGATGAATTGGCCACGGATATTCAAAAAATGCATACACTGTCCATGGAGATGATTATTGCACAGAGCATTGCATCTGGTATGTCCGAAATAGAGGTTTTATTTTCAGGTGAAGAGAAAAAAACTATAGCAGATCATAAATTCAAAGATGCTTTACAATTAGCCTTTCATGTCGATGCATATGTGCGATTTATTCAACAGTTAGAAGAGTCAAATAAGCGTAATGCATCCATACAATGCGCGGGCGATTGTCAGTCCGCTTATCATCAAGCTGGCTTTGTGTCTATTCGGGATGGTCGCCTATTTACGTCCATTACACATACTGATTTAACAACTGTTCTGGATACGATCAAAAAGGAAAAGCCCCAACTAGCAGCATTGCTTCGCAAAACAGAAACACTCAGTAATGATGATAAAGAGTTGATTCGAAAATACATATTAGATGAAAAAATATTGGCAGAACAATATATTAGCGGTATTGACTCAAAAATTAAAACATCTATTCCAAATAATGAAACATGGGTTATTTTTGATAGTGCTTATAATTTTGAAAATTCTTTTTCTGGACCACGTACTTACTCACCCTTTGTCGGTTTACAAATTGCATTTGCTCAGCCACTGATTGCTCACGATCTCCCCATGCATGATGTGATTAGCCTTGGGATAGAAGGGTTTAGTGGTAAGTGTTGGCATGGCATGTTATCATTTAATCGAAGCAAACGCTATGAAAGTGCGGATCGCAAAGGCGCTGGCGGAGAAGGTATAAATAGTTTGCAATTATCCATGAGCCTGTTTGGCAGCAAGAAAAAGCTAGATGAAACATCCAGTTTAGCATTAACATCCTATATGCGTATGATGTTGGATAATCTAGACTCAGAAGGTGCTAAATTATGGATGGGTGTAAACGCTTTTTCGAGTTCATTCAATCCTATGCATCATAAAGAAACATGGTCAACAGGTGTGTATAGTTCTATAGGCGGCGGCAATACGAAGCATATGGATAGTGAACTGGGCGGGTATATTAAATACTTACGAACATGGCCGCTATTTAATGATCACAATTATTTGCTTAATACAAGCCTGGCATTGTCGGGCGTATCCATAAAAGGCAATAGTTTTGAACGCATTGATAAAGACCCGGATGGTACGCAATATTTGGAACACTTATATCGCCCGGCTGGATGGGGTGGTATTGGTGAGGCAAGTATGGGTATGCCATTTTGGCCAAAATCTGCTGAAGTAGGGGCTTCACTAGGATGGTTTAATAATGAGCGTGGTGTTGAGGGGGGATTGTTTTTACGATCCTTATTTGATGGTGATTTTGTGGTGTTGGAGAGTGTAAAATAGATTGTGTAAATGGTCCTAAAAGAGTTAGAAGAAGTAACAC
>CAYZSU010000128.1:0-4048 GCA_964480565.1 uncultured Myxococcales bacterium
ATAAACATCATCCTAATCAGATGCTTTTATTTTAATTTAACCGGACACTAGTGATGTGACTCATTATTTAACTAATATAGTTTATCTTCAAGAATACTATCCTCTGACACACCCAAATTAAAATTTGATTTTGGATTAAAAAATTGAAAAAAATCAAAATCATCTGAACTTTCCAAATATATAAATAGCATATCCATTTTATTTGTATCAAATGCATGCAATGCAGCAGCTGTATCTAAAATGGATATTTTGATATCAGAAAGAGAAGCAAATGATGATTTGAGAAATGATTTAACACATTCTTCTCGAAAAACACCTAATGCAATTCCAATATGCAGCTTCTTAGGCAAATCGATAGTCATCCTCTTGCGTTTAAATTTATTTATAAACCCTAAAAACCCTGGAGGGACAATACTTACCGTTGGCTGATTTCCAGAATAACATTTTTGTATAATTTTTTTCTTGTCAATATTATTAAATACAACACCTCTTGTATTATTATCCGTTAATGTATTGGAGTTTGCCACAAACATATATGTACGTGGTGTATGAATTAAATTCCATTTACCAAATGGCTTGAACTGAGTTAATGCTGATTTATCAACTGGATAGGCAAACAAATCATGATAAACTCCCTGCTTAAATAGCCTTATCGCATTATCATATGAAGATTGAACATAGATAACTTTACTGGGACTATTGCCCCCCATATTGACAGATTCCAGCACAACTTTTTCTTGGTTAAACGTTCCTATTTTATACTCCCCCAAACCATTCATGACACTGCCTTTTCTACTCGTAATGGCAAACCGAAAGTTTGTTAATGATTTTACTAATTCATAATTTGGCGTCTTTAAAATAATTTTAAATTCCATATCATTATCCAACAATACAATTCCTTTTAACTCATTGGATCTACCACTGATGAAATCATGAAATCCCAAAATTATAGCCAATTTTTCATAACCAGATACATTTTTTTTAATTGCTAGCTCAAGACTATGCTTGACGTCCGCATTCTCAAGAATTTGGCCATCATGAAATGTGTTATGTTTTAATCGAAACTGATATACATTGCCTTCTCTGCTAACATTAAAATCACTGATCAAATTTGGCATTACCTTTTGTGCAGTCAATGTAAATAAGGATTTATGAATCTGAACAAACATATGATTTGTAAATACATCTTCTGTGGATTCATAAATATTTGATGTTTTTGGCAAGCTTGGCACTGGGTGAATATGCTCATAGGCATTGGCTATTATTGAAATCGTGCATATTATGAATGGCATTACTATTTTTAGAAAAAACATATATGCCTCCTAATTATCCACTTCTCGAGTATAATAAAAACCACCCAAATTCATACCAATAACACGGCCGTTTTTATCTCGAATAAAGGTAGCAGGTTCTCCTGAAAATCCCCCGCCCGCAGTATCAAATATATCTGCATTTTCTGAAGGCATCAATTTCATATTTTGAAATAATGGTGATTTTGGCAACATCCCTATAAGCTGCCCATTTCTTTCCTGAATGGATATTTTGAATATATCCATATTTACATAGCTACCCGTATAGTGAGACAGTTTGATAGGTTGACTTATAGCACTGTTTGCAGATTCACTTTCTTGTGATGGCACAATGATCTTATTTAAAATATCAGTGGTTATTCCATGACTATCCACCATGGCATTGCAAAATACAGCAACGCCCAACTGTAATTCTGGAATAATCGTTATATTTGTCACAAATCCATGCATGCCCCCAGAATGCCCAATGGACGTATACTGCTGAAATGGAAATAACATCCATGTTGCACTAATACCAAACTCCCACGATTGCCCCATAAAAAAGGGCCGGTGCATTTCAGCCAATGTTGCTGGACATAGTATTGCAGGTTGATCATTCAATCCTGTCAAAAACTGCAGAGAAATGAATTTTGAAATATCTTGAACAGATGAATACAGTTGGCTCGCTGCAGATAAACCGTTAGTATGCACATGAGGCGCTTTTTTAAATCCATTTGCTTCACAGGTAAAATACCCTTGCGCACATTTATCTTGATCATTACCGTTTAATTCAAATCCGCTAGTTGTCATGTTCAGCGGATTTAAAATCATCCGAGTAATATACTCATCATGCGGCATTCGGCTGATATTGTAAATTAGCAATCCCAACACAGAAAATGCCAAACTGGAATATTTCCACTCCTGCAATGGCGCAAAAACAGGCATTAATCTTGGCAGCGAACGTCGCACATCTTCTTCACTCGGATAGACCAATGACTGCCAATAATCTCCTGGATACTCTCTTGGCAAACCCGAGGTATGAGTCAACATATGACGAATCGTAATTCGTTCTTTTCCATAGCCAATAAATTCAGGCACATATTTACACACAGGATCATCCAAATGCAGCAATCCCTGATCCCGTAATTGCATAATACTTGTGGCTGTAAATAATTTAGTAATGGATCCCACACGATATACTCTATCCTGAGATGTAGTTTGTTCCGTTTTAATATTTGCGTATCCAAATCCTGATGACCACACTAGCTTTTGCCCCTGCACTATACCGACTGACAACCCAGGTATATTTTGTTGTACCATCGTGCGGCTTACCATTGACTGAATCGAGCCAATAGTTGATGCGGATAAATCAACGCTATTTCCAATAATCATAGAGGCTCCTCAGACATGCTCTCAAAAAAAGAATTATGCAAAAAACGACATAAACAACATGGTGATGAATGCTGTGGCAGTAAGTCTGATATACTCAGTTGAACAAAATCTACCAAATCCCCAAAAGTATATTGATACATTCGTTTAAAAAATACGCTATTCATGCATTCCTCAACAGTTGAATATGTTTTTTTCTTTTTACATGAATCAAGCATCCACTTTGAGCAACAATGTGAAAAACCTTGTCCTGGAAAATAACTGATACAGTCTAATACCGGACATTTCTTTTTCAAAACATCTGATTGAAACGCTGGATATTGAAATACACTATTCGTTTCCAAGGATCGCTTGGATTCATCCACAAGTTGATAAATCATTTTTATATTATAGGCTTGCGCCATTTTTTCAAACGCTACGAAATCCATGGGCGTTGATATGCAATATGAAATATTTAATTTTATTTTACGAGCAGATGTATAGTCAATAAGAGATTGAACCTCTGATGGCTTCAAATTACTCTTGTGAAATTTATCCATTGATAATTGTAATTCATCAATATGCTTAAAGCTAGATAGGATTTCATGGACCTTATTGCTACCACCCATTGCAAAACACCCATTGGTAGTAATCAATACTTTTGGGCGATATAGCTCTAAGCACTGAGATAAAATTTCATTAATTATATGAATATAGTATGTGGGCTCACCACCTGTAAAAATTAATTTCTTAGGTTGCACAGCTATAATATTTTGACTGATTATATTGATTTCATTAGACGACAATTTGGCTATTTGATTTGGTCCAGAGTCAACGCTACAATGCGCACACTTTAAATTACAGTAGTAACCGGGAATTATTTGAAAGTTAGTTATGGTCATCATCGTTGTAAGCAATTAGCACTCCCATATTAATTCTATTATTATATTTTTATTCAATTATGCTGTTATTATCTTCAGGACGAAGTGCTGTAGCAGCTTGAGCATATGCAGCAGGCTCAGGTAAAGGTCCTGATAACGCATCCAACAACTGAACAGCATGAGTATCCTTCATCTGATTAACATATTCCACTGCATTGTTCATAGAAAACAAACCCAACACAACCAACAAGGTAATCAGTTTTTTTCTTCTTAACTTCATACAAATCTCCTTTTTTTATATTATCTATTAACCACACCGTTATTAGTATCCCCGGCTTCTACTTTTCACAAAAAAACCCATAAATTCTTCTTACTTTTAATGGCTAAATAGTGTCTTATCAACAGACTCATCCTCCAAAATCAAAAGTGCCGCATCCTTAGGACGCGGCATGATAAATCGGATAGGCATTTAATTCACTTTGCAGCCAAATTAAAAAACTGGAATCATCG
>CAYZSU010000129.1:0-3980 GCA_964480565.1 uncultured Myxococcales bacterium
GTCAAACGAAGTTTGACCTGTGAGTACCACGGGCTTGCCCGTGGTTATCTACTAAGTATTTTTTTTACGATTTAAATCTTTTTGGATCATTTGATATTGACCTTTCTTTTACAAATCCGTAAAAGCGTTCATAGTTTGAACGTTCATGAAATGAACATATTCAATGTATACTTATCCGCAGGGCGACAGTCATATGTTTTTTATAAATGCTTTATATAAATGCGCATAATGGCGGTAGCCTGTCTTTTTTATGACAAATAAACAAAATTCACTGACAGATAATGAATATGCAGTGCTCAATGTACTGGATACTGCGTCTTCCGCAGTGTCACAGCGGGAAATTGCGCGATCCACGGGCTATTCATTGGGGTTGATTAATGCTGTATTGAAAAAATTAATTCAAACCGGTTACATTAAGACCTTGCAACTCAATCAGCGATCCATTGACTATATTCTGACTCCCAGAGGTTTTCGTGAAAAATGTCAGAAAACATATCAATATGTGTTGCGGACCGTGCAGAATTATCAAGCGATGAATCAGCACCTGGTGCAAGTATTGAGTGAACTACAACAAGAGGGTATTACGGATATTTATATAAATGGGGATGGCGATTTAACAGATTTCATTGTGAGAACCTGTACTAACACAAATGTAGGTGTTCGAAAAGGATTGCCTAAAAATATAAGACGCCAAAAAAAGAGCATTATTTTAAATCCATCGGTACAAACAATAAAAAATAGTGATTTTCGTGTGATTGAACTGGCACATGAGTTTACGCGAATTCATGGATAATGAAATTTGATGGATATAAAGAAATTATGCGTTTAACTGAATTTGAGAAAAATAAAATAAAATCAATATGTTATCATGTTTTTGGCAAAGGGGATGTGTATTTATTTGGAAGTCGTGTGTATGATTGTCAAAAAGGTGGGGATATAGATCTGTATATTTGTCCAGTGGACTCTTCTGGAAATATGATCCAAAAGAAAATAGACTTTTTAATTGATTTAAAGTCAGTGATTGGGGATCAAAAAATTGATGTTATTATTGCTCAAGATAGTGAACGGCTTGTGGAGCAGGAAGCTATTCGAACTGGAATACTGCTTTGATGAATAAATCAGATATATTGATTGAAAATTTATATGAATGTAATCAGCATGATATTGTGGATGGGTTAAATGAAATATTTACATCTGTGGATCAATTGATTGGTATTTATGATACTGTGCTGCATTACTGTAGGGGACAGTTTTCCTTTGTAAGTACCGCGGCTATTTTAGCAATGGATATTGATAACAAAAATTAGGATAAAAATATGAATATCTTAGTAACAGGTGGCGCAGGATTTATTGGATCACATATTGTGGATGCCTATATTGCATTGGGGCATCGAGTTATCATTGTAGATAATTTATCCACGGGTCAAAAACAAAATATTTCAAGCCAAGCGACATTTTATGAGATGGATATCCAGGATGCGCGTATTTCTGAAATTATTTCGGATGAGAAAATCGATTGCATTAACCATCATGCGGCACAAATCGACGTACGTAAATCCGTAGAGAATCCTGTAGAGGATGTGGCGATCAATGTGGGTGGAACCATTAACTTGCTCATAGCGGCACAAAAAACAAATGTTAAACGATTTATTTTTGCATCCTCCGGTGGTGCGGGCTATGGCGAGCAGGATTATTTCCCTGCAGATGAAGCACATCCTGTTCACCCATTAAGTCCTTATGGAATTAATAAAATAACCTGCGAACACTATATATATTATTATGCATCATTATTTGATTTAAATTGGGTGGCACTTCGCTATGCCAATGTCTATGGACCGCGGCAAAATTCAAAAGGTGAGGCAGGTGTGATCGCAATTTTTATTGATCAGCTGTTAAAGGGCCAACAACCTATTATCAATGGATCTGGTGATCAAACGCGTGATTATGTGTATGTGGCAGATGTTGTTGCTGGAAATAAATTGGCATTAAATGAAACAACTCAAGGGATTTATAATGTAGGTACAGGCGTGGAAAGCAGTGTCAATGATATTGCGAGCATGCTTATGTCGCATTTTAATGATGCGAATATTGCGCATGGGCCTGCGAAAAAAGGCGAACAAATGCGCAGTGCATTATCTGCTAAGCGTATTCAGGATGAGCTTGGCTGGAGTGTTACTTGCCGTTTAGGTGAAGGTATTGGCCATACAGTCAATTGGTTTAAAACTGAAAATAAAAATAAGAGCAGTCAATGACTATTAATTATTTAGAAAAAATAAAATCTGCGGATATTGATGAATTAAAATCACTATCAGATCAAATTCGAAAACGAATTATTCATGTAGTAAGTCAAACAGGTGGTCACCTAGCGCCGAGTTTAGGTGTTGTTGATTTAACTGTGGCACTTCATCATGTATTTGATAGTCCAAAGGATAGCTTTGTTTGGGATGTGGGGCATCAGGCGTATTCGCACAAAATTATTACAGGTCGTGATAATCAGATGGAAACTATTCGTCAATACCAGGGATTATCCGGATTTACGAAACGTGCTGAAAGCCCTCATGATCCATTTGGTGTGGGGCATAGTTCTACATCGATTTCTGCAGCTCTAGGTATAGCTGAAGGGAAGAAATTGTCCGGGGATAAAGGTAAGACTATTGCGATAATTGGTGATGGATCGATGACAGCAGGGCTGGCATTTGAAGGACTCAACCATGCGGGGCATGTACTCAATAAACGATTATTGGTGATACTCAATGATAATCAGATGTCCATTGATCACAATGTCGGTGCGCTCGCTAAATTTATGAATAAAGGGCTGACTAGTCCTACATATAATCGTATTCGTCGGGATTTAAAAACACTGTTTAAAGTCATATCACGCAAGGATTTAAATATTATTGAAATGAGTCGGCGTGCCGCACTTGTGGTGAAAGATTTCTTCTTAGCGGGATCTTTATTTGAAGCATTTGGTTTTCGCTATATTGGTCCCATTGATGGTCATGATCTGGATTCACTCATTCCCACTTTGCAGCATATTGATCAAATTATTGAAGATGATGAAGAAATTGCACGTCCAGTGCTTTTGCACGTATTGACGCAAAAAGGAAAAGGGTATGATCCTGCGGAAAAGGATCCGTCTACCTATCATGGTGTGGCAGCTGTGCAGATGGATGAAGGTGAGTTTAAAAAAACAGATCAAATACAAAAAACACTTACCTATACAAAGGCATTTGGGAATACAGTTGAAACGTTGATGGAAAAGGATAGTCGCGTGATTGCAATTACAGCGGCCATGCCAGCAGGTACAGGATTGACAACGATCAAAGAAAAATTTCCAGGCAGATACTATGATGTGGGTATTGCGGAGCCGCATGCAGTTGTTTTTGCTGCAGGTCTTGCTGTGCGGGGTTTTCGTCCGATAGTAGCGGTTTATTCCAGCTTTTTACAGCGCGGTTATGATGAAATAATTCATGATGTATGTTTGCAAAACTTGCCAGTAATTTTTGCAATGGATCGCGCTGGTGTGGTGGGGGAAGATGGGCCAACCCATCATGGTGTATTTGATATCAGTTATTTGCGCCATATTCCTGGATTGATTGTCATGGCACCCAAGGATGAAAATGAATTGCAGAATATGTTGCACTCAGCACTTACCTATGATGCGCCAGTGGCTATTCGCTATCCAAGGGGCGCCGGTGTAGGCGTTGATATGGATAGTGAATTTAATGTGATACCAAAAGGGCAGGCCGATGTATTGCAATATGCGGATGATGCAAAAGTAAGTATTATCGCTGTGGGTAAAATGGTATCGCATGCTGTTGAGGCGGCGGCTATTTTACAAAAAAATAATATTACAGCCAATGTCATCAATGCGCGTTTTATTAAACCATTACCTTCAGATATGATTTTAGATGAAGCGAAAAAAAGTCCGCTAATTGTGACAGTGGAAGATAATATTTTAGAAGGTGGCTTTGCCAGCC
>CAYZSU010000130.1:0-3871 GCA_964480565.1 uncultured Myxococcales bacterium
ATTTTTTATCTGTACATTCAACTTTGATTGTAATTTGTATTGCTTAATTGCTTAAATATCTCATTTTTCTGTTTCACATAGCCACTCATTATATTTTTCATATGATCGTTTATGATGAAGCATTGCGTAAGCATCGGCGTGCTGTTTTATTTGCCAATGCCACGCACGCTTTATTCATGCCAACACGTTCTACCAGAGATCGACCCCAGACCCCCAAGCGATCCGTTCGATTTTCTATTCGACTCATTACCGACCGTGCACCATGCACCAATAATTTTCGTATATAACGATCCCCACGCTTACTAATTCCTAGCATCATTGAATCATAGCCATTCCTGGACCCCGGCTCTTAAGGCCTAAGGTGACAATTTTTGTACTATATTAGCGTAAAGTGGTCTTTTTTATCGTCAGTGATTATACTTTTAAACTTATGACTAATCTTTAGACTCGCATGCATGTTCCGGTTACGGGTTTGCGGGAAACCGAAACAGCGACTATTATATTCTAACTGTCGGTAATGCACGAGTATGGTGCTGAGTTGGATTTGACTTTACAAGCTGCAAAGATGGATGTTCCTAAGGACAACCCCTTAAACCAACTCCAAGGATGTCTATTTTTCAATCGCCTGCATTGCTAACTTTTCTTGAAAAAAATCTCTAATATACTCTTTGCTAATTTGCTCTATGGGATCTAAATGATCAATATTGTCATCGTCAATATCGTCTATATATATTAATGCTGTTGCAAAAAGTTTAAATGTAAGCCCCGTAACTATGCGTTTACTATATTCAAATATATCTCTTAATGGCATTTTTCGTTTCACCAGTGTATACAAATCATAATAATCCCTGTATTTTGCGCGTAAAAACAATGTATTTACCTTCATTGCTGCAATGGACTGCACAGATGCAATATTTAATGAATGAATTGAATCTGGCCTTAAAAAATACCATTTTGCATTGAAAAAAGTAACTTTAACACCATCAATGAGTAAATCAATTTGATCGTCTGTTTGATTGAGTATTTCCGTACAATTAAATTGTTTCAGGTAGTCGTATATTTCAATTTTACTGAAATTATCAGAAAAAGTGAAGAAATCCAAACCCTCGTTTTTTCGATGATAATAGTGTAGAGCCAGCGCAGAACCGCCTACCAACACATATTTTTCCAAAAATGAGCACGTATCGATTAAATTATGAAGTAGGTTCTTCGTATTTACTGGCAAGCAATCGAAGCTGTTTAAGTCGCTCATGGGTTACTCCTTTAAAATAATTGCTTTCAACATTCATTCCAAAAAAAACTCTAGCAATCATTAAATTACATTTAATAAATTGCAGATTATTTTTTAAGCGCCCAGTCCAAATAGTTTTTATTTGCCGCTTTCCAAACAAAACAATGCTTTCTTTAATATCATCAAAATCACCATATTTTAATATATATTCGATGAACAACGGATCATTCATTTTTTCATATGTAATATTGGGATCGTAACTCCAAAACAATCCTTTTTCCTTTAGGCGATTAAATAATTGTTTTTTTTGCATCTCAATTTTTACAATTTTTGAAATAGAAACGTCAGACAATTTTAAAAATCGTGCAATATGACTTTGCCGATACCCATCGTACAGTGCATTTAAAATATTTTTATTTCTATTTGTATTCAGAAAATGATTTGCAAGCAACGTTGATTGTTGTTTTATAATGGTATTGGATTCACTTACAAATTTTACATGATGACAATGATCTATGTCTGCAATTTCCTTTTGAGTTAAAAAGATATGCGTTGTATTCGCACTGGCCCATTTGAATTCACCAATATTATTTGAAATGCCATTTCTTATTGGGCATTGCTCAATATATTTTATCAATGATGAGAAATGTGTTGTATCGCACACATACCATGATTTGAACCGACCTTGCCAAAGAGTGCCATGGCGTGAATATTTTTTGTTAAAATACATAGTATAGTTATAATTTAGTTGTTTCATGATTAGGGATAGATTGTTGGATGTTGTTTCAATCAATAGATGATAGTAATTGTTCATTAAACAATAGGCATGCATTTTAAATTGATAATGCAATTCATAGCGAGTGAGATAGCTTAAAAAGGTTGTATAGTCCTCAGAATCGCAAAAAATATTTTTTTCTATGCCATAATTAACAATATGATAATTGCCTTCTTGATCAATCCGAGGGTGGCGTGGCATTGGCGTACTCCTTATAAGACTTCTTCTACTCCCGTATTATATAGATATTTCATAAAAAGTAAATACCTGGCACCACCTTGAGCCTTGAGCATGTCTAAATCGGACTGCCTTCACAATCATACCAACTCGCTAATTTAATTTATGCAGCCAAATTAAATTCAATGGTATCATAAGGAACGATAGGTGTTTTTACCTCTCGACCAGACACTTTGGCAACCTTAACCTGCAAAGCACCGATATCTTCGAAAAATTGAATCACCTTATTCAAATTCGATACATCTAGGTTTAGAATTTTTGAAAGCTCATAAATGGACTGGGGTTTAAATACCGAAATATATTTTAAAATATACATATGCCGAATAAAGCGATTAAAATCTTTCTTACAGTTAAAGCTAATTTCATAATGCGGACATGCATTCTTTTTCTTTTTAGCAGCTTTAAATGCTTTTTTAAAATCTTCTAAAATCTCATTCGATGTTTTTAATGATATAATTAATCGTTTCATATGTTTACTCCCATGTTTGCTAAAACAAATGCTTTAAAGTCGACTACCAGCTTATTTTCATCAACATAGTGGTAAGGAAATTCCTGCTCGCCCAGGTGCACATGATGCCCCTTGGGATGATGATTATCCATAAGAACCTTATGGCCTGTTTTGGAATCAACAAATATCAATCCATATTTTAAACTATCTGGATACCTTATGGATTTTCCCACATCATAAATTTCCATTTCCAATATATACCGTTCATGTAACCTAGCTTTATGCCAATATAGTAAAGACGCCTTCATATTGGTTTAATAATACCAATATATAGATTCATAGTCCAGATAAATTTTACAATAGTAATATGCTAAAAAACCCGAGCACTCTGGAATTGCTCTTGGAAACGCCCATAAACAGTTTTAAGGCGTAAGCCCTACTCCATCCAGCATATCCTGAATTTCCGAATTTGTTGGGGGTATGGAAAGGCATGTGGTGCGATGTGCAGCTAGTTGTTTGACGATCTCGCGTTTATCCATACCGGTCATCATATAGCAGTGAATGTCTTGATAATACGTTTGAGCCAGTGCAATCACATCGAATCCATCGTTTGATTCATTCAAGTTTAAATCGGATATGATAATATCTATTTTATGAGCCGTTAATATATTTTCTGAAGTCTTGTAATTGATTGCGGTATGATAGGTGGCGTGTATGCCATGCGCGGACATATAGTCTTCTAGGACTGATTTTAAAACGGTTAATATATAGTTTTCATCATTTACAAGTAGAAACGAAGGACTGCCATGTTGCCCACTTCGCCTACAATCCTCATGCACTTCCGTGTACACTTCGATTGCAGGCTCGCAGGCGCCTTGCATCTGAGCATTTAATGGCAGTCCTTTGGGTTGCTTCTGGATAACTTCACTAGCTAGAAAGTCAATGAGGTCACCAACTGTTAATGGCTTCGGCACAAACGCACTCGCACCTAAATCAAATGCCTTTTCTTTATCCGCATCAATGCAGCGATTGGTATGTACCATGAGCATTACATCTGGATATTGTTCTTTAGCGATGGATAAGAACTCAAAACCCGTCTTATCATCCGCCAAATCAATATCAACGATCGCATGCGTGATGGCCTCTTTCTGAAGCAATGTCACGGCCTCGTCCACAGTAT
>CAYZSU010000131.1:0-3752 GCA_964480565.1 uncultured Myxococcales bacterium
TACCACATTATTAATCTTATTACTCGTCAATTCATTGAAATCGGTGTACTAGAGCACTATAAGGAAAAAACATAGTCGATCATCTAAAAAATAGATATCTAAGGCTTCTTAGGCTCAGCACCTGTTATTTTCTGCCAAGCACTCTTAATTGAAGATTTAATACCCTCCCATGTTCGTGTTAAAAAACCTGTTTGTTTCGATTTTTCATCTACAGGACCCACTTGAATCGTAATACCACCCTGCGGAGCTGTTGCTGCCGACCTTCGTGCAGATGGCATAGACATTTGACCTGCTGGCATGGATGGCATTTTAAACGAGGGAATTTTTTGTTGTTTCTTAGACAATAAATCTTTAACTGCTTTTTGCATGTCACCTAACATTTCCCCAGACTGCAAACCAGTGCCTCTTACTGATGGGTTTACAGACGCATTCAATCGTTTTTCATATGTTGAAATAGCAGACCCCATAAATAACCTCCGTCATATATAGTATCGGTTGTATATACCCTCAAAGTTGTGTGCTTTTTAAATAATAAATACGCTGATAGAGAATAAAATATCTATCAGCGCACTTATTTTAATTTGAATTACCTATTCAAAATCAATTATTTATAAATATACTAAGTTATTTTTAAAACAAACACTATTGACATTTCAATAAAATTACATATAAATACGCTGATAGAGAATAAAATATCTATCAGCGCACTTAAGGATAGCCCATGTTTCACGGACGACATTATGAACTAAAATTACTCAATACGCATCACAACTCTTCTACAGCAGAACTTGCAGTCATCTATGGCAGACGACGTATTGGCAAAAGTACAATGATCAAAAAATTTCTTCAATCGAAAAACAGTTTATATTTCGAAGCGATTGAAGGGCTCAGTCAAAAACAACAAATTGATCACTTTTTAACTCAACTCTCCGATCAAATGCACATTCCTAAATATGATTGTCGCACATGGAAGGATGTATGTGAGGCATTAACGCCGATTTTTGAAATAGGTGACTGGGTCATTGCATTTGATGAATTTCCATGGATGGCATCCAAGCGCAACCACCTCATCTCCTTATTTAAATTTTACTGGGATCAAAAGTGGAAAAACAATCCCAATTTAATGATGATATTGTGTGGGTCTGTTGCAAACTTTATGATCGATCACGTCATTCACTCGCGCGCATTGCATAATCGCAAAACCATTGAAATCAAACTATCCCATCTGCAACTATTTGACGTACAGCATTTTTTTAACAAACGATCCTACTGGGATATTGCCAAAATCATGATGATGGTAGGCGGTGTACCCAAATACATTGAAGCGCTAAATCCAAAAAAATCCGCTATGATCAACATTAATAATGAATTTTTTTCAAAGGATGGATTTTTCGTAAATGAATTTGACACCTTATTTAAAGAACAATTCCGCATCACCAAACATTATGAAATGATTGTGTCGCTATTAGCTAAAAAAAGTATGAGCCTGACTGATATTTCAAAAGCACTACCCATTGAATCTGGCGGAACATTAAAAACATATTTGCGTAATCTTGAAAATGCAGGATTCATACAGGAATGGCAGTCATTATCATTTGATCAGAAAAAAACAAAAACGCGCAAATACACATTAATCGACCCTTTCCTTCGAACTCATTTTAAATTTATCCATCCCAATAAACAGAAAATCATGCTCAACACACATTATAATCTAGCGGATAGTATCATGAAATATGCGGATTCATTTTGGGGACACGCATTTGACTGGCTCATTATGTGTAATATTGACAATGTACTGCGTCTTTTAGATCTATCGCTATCCGACATTGTTCAATATGGCCCTTATTTTACACAAAACTCCCGAAAAACAGGTCAGCCAGGCGTGCAAATTGATCTCATGATTCTACGAAATGACCATACAGTCAGTATTATTGAAAATAAGTTCACACATAAGCCAATCGGTGCAACTATATTGGATGAATTTCAATCAAAGGTCGACAAATTGAATATACCTACACATATTACACCTGAATATGTGCTTATCTCTGCAAGTGGCGTCACTCCCGCTGTTAAAAAAAGTAATTATTTTCATCACATCATCACATTGGAAAATTTATTTAGCACACCATAACAGCTAAAATCGTGCGCAAACAGATGTAAAGGCATCTACCGTACGATTGAGTTGCTCGCGTGTATGAGCAGCTGACACCTGACATCGAATACGTGCCGCATCTTTTGGCACCACTGGGTAGGAAAAGCCTTTCACATAAATACCCTCTTTTAATAGCTCGCTGGCAATCAAAGCTGTCTTTTTTGCATTCCCAAACATAATGGGTGTAATCGGATGCTGCCCTGGCAGTATATTTAAACCGGCCTGCTGCAAAGACATTCGAAAATAATCGGTATTGGCTGCAAGCATATCACGCAAGTCATTGGAATTTTCGATTAAATCCAACACAGCCATAGTAGCCGCGCAGATCATCGGCGGCAATGCATTGGAGAATAAATAGGGTCGTGAACGTTGACGGAGCAATCGTATAATATCCTTATGCCCAGAAGTAAATCCACCCGCTGCACCACCAAGCGCCTTACCCATTGTACTGGTAATAATATCCACACGGCCCATCACATGGCAAAATTCCGGCGTGCCCCTACCACTTTGCCCAATAAAACCCGTGGCATGACTATCATCCACCATGACCATGGCATGATATTTCTCCGCCAAATCACAAATATCGGACAAGTTGGCAATATAGCCGTCCATGGAAAACACACCATCCGTTGCAATCATCGTATATCGTGCGCCATCCACATGCGCTTGTTTTAACTGTGTTTCTAAATCATTCATATCGGAATTTTGATAGCGATACCGCTTGGCTTTGCATAATCTCACACCATCGATAATCGATGCATGATTGAGTTGATCCGATATAATTGCATCCTCTTTGGTGAGCAATGTTTCAAATAACCCTTCATTGGCCTCATAACAGGATGAATATAAAATTGTATCATCCGTACCCAAAAATTGGCTGATGCGCTTTTCCAAATCATGATGAATATCAAATGTACCACAGATAAATCGCACAGAGGCCGTGCCAAAACCATAATTATCCAAACACCTTTTGGCCGCGTCGACAAGGTCTGGATGATTGGCAAGCCCCAAATAATTATTAGCACAAAAATTAACCACCTCACCCTGCGCCACTGTAATCTGACTGCTTTGCGCGGATAAAATTGGCCATTCGTCCTTTGTTAATCCCTCGGATTTAATATGATTTAATTGATCCACAATATTAGATTTAATCGTATACATCATGTCCTCCATACAATCATGCATTCATTAACGCTATGGAATTAAGATAATTTTACCCGCCTGAATTTCATCCTGATTCAACAATGCCATGGCATCATCCATCTGCGCCAATGGAAATGTATGCGTAATCAGTTGATCCACTTTAAATCGCCCGGATGCAAGAACATCTGCCATTTCATGCCAGGTCGCAAACATCTTTCGGCCATTGATTGCCATAAATCGAATACCTTTAAAAATAAGCTCCTCCGCTAAATCCATGGTGATTGGCTGGCTAGGAATGCCAAAAGCAGAAAATGTACCTCCGCGCTTTAGCACAGCCAAACCATCATGAATTGCAGATTCTGCACCACTCATCTCAAGCACAATATCCACACCATGACCATGGGTCAGCGACATAATATACTCGCGCACATCCACATCATTCACATTAATGATCTCG
>CAYZSU010000132.1:0-3749 GCA_964480565.1 uncultured Myxococcales bacterium
TGTTGTCTCCTTCGTTAAACAGGTGAGGCGACAACTATCCTGACATAGGGGGCGAATTAATTTAGATAATTCAGTATCTCTCGAACGTGCATCCACATAATCCAAGTAATATTGTGTAATCTGTTTTGACGCACGATAGGGTAAGATAGAAATATTTTTTTGCCGTTTTAATTGTTTTTCAATTGTATGCACATTTTTATTGATCTCTGGCGACACTGACTCCGCATAGGGAAGCACTGCAATCCGAATTATTTTTTTTGATGCCCCTTTAGCCAAAACAGGCCAAGGCATTATTGAACAATTAAATACAATGATAGCAATGATACTTATTAATTTATTTTTTATAGACATGTTAATCTCCAACTCCGTTGGCATCATGGGAATATTCGTTGAAACACATTATGAAACTCCCCTTTGAAATGCTCCTCTTCTCAGCTTATCCAGTAAATTCAATTCCGCATATACTCTTAAGCCTTTTTATTCATTGCACTGGCGCTATTTCGCATATGCATTATCAACAATAAAAATAATATAGTCGTGACTTGCTTTCGATCTGACTAATTTCGCTGCAGCCTAAATCCCCTGGATTCAAAACAATCCCATTATTATTGCCTATCCATTATGCATTTGATGTGCCAATTTTATCCAGACATTGGGTTCGCTCTAACTACCTATTTTTAAATGCTTTTTACTTTTCACAACAATTTCACACTCGCATATACACGACTTTATTTATAATGTATGCGTATTATTTATAAGTGTTCCATTTTCGGAACTAATCCTAAATGACCGCTAACATACTGTATTTAAAAGGATTTTTTTATTAGAAATTCACCATCATTAAGAATATGCACACTTTTGCACACTTTTTTTACACTTTTGCACACTTTTCTGCACACATTTGCACACATTGTAGCAAATTCAATCAATTCCAGAAAACTCAACTCGCGCAAACGCAACTATTTGAAGGTTTTCAATATGGAATTATTTGGCATTTTTTTTGCAATTATACATTCTGATTAGTCAGAAATAGTCGATATATAATGATCATTGATAAATTAAAATTAATTGATGAGTGTAACTATCTACATAAGATGTACATAAAACTGAACAGATCGCATACTTACAGGGACGATAACTTGACAAAAAAATATAAAAATGCGTTTAAATGAATGAATGAGCATTCAATAAAAAAATAAATTTTCACGGACAATCCCTTGATATTACTGAATTAGCACATGCGTCGCATGAAAATATAATCGCAATTTACAGCGAATAGTAGCTATACTTATTTTCATTGTCGACAATACATGCGCGCAAGATCGAAAATTCAATGAGTAAAAGAATCATAAAATCAGCTGTCGAATTGAATTTATTGAATAGTACTACCGATGGATATTTCAAAGGGCAGCCCCATCAAATACTAAATTGTAAACACCATAGGATTCGTACAGAGAGGAAATACCTATCCATAGGACATCTTCTACTACATATATCTGACAATATTAATAAAATATTATTTAAACAGGAATAGGACAAATTATGAGCAACTCAGTGCATATTCATATTCTAAAAAATGGACGAACATTATTAACAAAACTTATCGATGGCTCCATTGCCATTGGAAATAAAAGCAGTGCTGATATTCGTATATCCGAATGCCAATACCCTTTATGTGCCACAATTACACTTGCTGAATCAAAAATAATGATCAATCCAGAAATATCGGATTATGTCCTTGTGAATAATGAACTCATTAATAATCCATTCATTATTCGAGAAGGAGACTCCATTGTTATTGAGGGATATCAGTTCCAGCTTCAAAGTAATTTTCATGCTGAGCATACTGCCACCTTAACGGATAGTCAGGGAAATGATTCCAACAACCGAACATTACCAGTTATAACATTCCTGGGAAATATTGAAGTCTCGTTTTGCCAATTATTTATTTCTATTGGGCGTGGCAGTACATGCGATTATATTATCCCCAAAAATTCAAACAAATATATGACCGTATCGCGAAAACATGCGGAAATTTTTTGTTCAAATGGTAAGTATTTTATTCGGGATTTTAATAGCAAAGCAGGTATTAAAGTTAATCGTCAACAAATTACTAGCAGACCACTTCCAGAAAAAGGAATTATTTCTTTAGGAAAATATGAATTATCCTATATAATCACGAATAATAAACCTCAGGCTAAAGCTGATATAATCGAAATACCCTCATTAGATCCCAACCTTCCCCCCAAACAATTTATCGGCCAATCCGATGCATTCAACCGATTGATTATGCAATTGGAACGAGTAAAAAATACTGATCAATCCATATTTTTATGTGGTGAAACAGGGACAGGCAAAGGCATGTGTGCCAGGTATTTGCATTTCAATAATCAAAAACGGTGCAAACATCCATTCATATTGGTCAACTGTGCCACAATTTCTCATCAATTAGCGGAAAGCCAATTATTTGGGCATATGCGCGGATCATTCACTGGTGCAACGACAGATCATACTGGTTTTTTTGAACAGGCAAATCACGGCACTTTATTTTTGGATGAATTTACTGAATTGCCCTTGGATATGCAGGCAAAAATGCTTCACGTTTTGGAAGAAAATATTATTCGTAAAATCGGTGCAAAAAAGGATATATTTTTAAATGTACGTATATTATTTGCAACAAATCAAGATGTACAACACTTAATTTCTAAAAAGAAATTTAGAGAAGACTTGTATTATCGGTGCAATAAAATCATCCATGTTCCGGCATTAAGAGAACGTAAAGATGATATCCCTTTATTAGTTAATCATTTTTTAAAAGAAGCTCCCTATACAATATCCATACAAAATCTGGCAATGGAGCAGTTAATAAAATATACTTGGCCGGGAAATACCCGAGAACTCGCATCTTGCATTGGACATGCCATTATGAATGCATCTTCCAATCAATCCTATTTTATTGGAATAGATGAATTGGAATTACCCAAGTCAATTCCATCCTATATGAATGATCTCCCACATATGGAAAAAGGGCAGTCCCCAGCGGATCGAATTAAATCATTACTGTTTAAGTATAAGGGAAATGTGGCTTGCGCATCCAAAGCACTCAAAATTAGCCGTCGTACACTATATAACAAGATGGAAAAATATAATATTGATCCCAGTGATTTTAGAGAGTAATACATGTAGACATTGGTATTAATGAAGCAACCATCAAATTGACTAGAAGATAGGTAGGCACCTGCTGACCGAAAAAAAATCACGATAGTATGTGAAAACCCACAAACACCCTGACACGTTATAAATCACAATTGAATAAACACATTTGGGAATATTTTTTAATGAATAATCATGTTTTTTGGATAAAAAATAAATATGTTGGATTGTTCAAAATTAGTTCCGGCGGCATGGGTGAAGTATGGGCAGGGAAATCCATTGGAGATCAAGGATTTCATACCAATATTGCAATCAAACGATTGCTGCAATACCAAGAGAATAAAGAAAATTATTTACGCGCATTATTTGATGAAGCAACAACACTCCAACATTTATCCCATTCCCCCAACTTAGTTCGCATTATTGATTTATGTGTAGAAAAAGGACGTCCCAATATTATTATGGAATATATTGATGGTCCTGAACTGCACGATATACTCGATCAGCTAGAGAAAAAAGAAATACAATTGCCGCTACGACTGACACTCTATATTATCAATGAAATATCCAAAGGCCTTACCCATGTACACAATGCA
>CAYZSU010000133.1:0-3705 GCA_964480565.1 uncultured Myxococcales bacterium
AGTTCTACCTGCCGAAGGCGCGCCAGCGTGTCCCACACTTTCAGGGCCGCGTATCGTGAGTGTGGATACAAATAGTAATGGATATCGAGTCGACTGGCAGGAATTGGATGGTGAGGATCATTATATTTTTCAAGAGGACACGAATAGTAGTTTTAATTCACCTCGAGAAATGGAGTTTCAACGGAATCGTCAATGGGAATTGATCGATCAAGATACGAATGCAACGTATTATATACGCATGCGTGGGGTCAATGACTGTGGTGATGGTGAGTGGGGAAATACATTCATATTTACTCAAAATATTAATCATTACCCAACGAGTCCAGTGCCCATCAGTCCTCAAAATGGCGCAGTAAATGTGTCCTTAACGCCAGAAATTTGTTGGCAGAGTTCCCATCCGGATGGCAGTGCCATTCGCTATGAGTTATATTTTCGTAAAGGGGATTACGATATATTTGTTACTCCAAATTTAGCATATGAAGGCTCTCACAATTGTTATTCACCGCCAGCGCTTGAATGGGGTGAGGCCTATATGTGGCGGGTAAATGCGATTGATGGTGATGGTAGTGAAATTGGAAGTCAGATATATCGATTTACGTCCATACAAGATCAGAGTGTTCCAACTGGAAGTATTGTGATCAATGGAAGTGCGGCCACAACCGACTCTTATCAAGTTAATTTAGAACTTCAGGGGCAAGATAATGGATCTGGTGTTGCACGTATGTCACTTTCAAACGATGGTATTAGCTGGACAGGATGGGATTACTTTAACTCTGTTCGTTCCTGGGATTTAAGGGATTCTGATTATGGTGGTCGTATTCGTGATGATGATGTGTATACGGTTTATGCACGATTTAGGGATAGAGAAGAAAATGTTTCCCAAGTGTACTCGGATAGTATTCAAAAAATACAAGGTGCACCTGGTATTATTACATTGAATGGCCAGGTGGTTGAGTCACTTAAAGCAGCGATAGATGCTGCTAACTCAGGCGATTATATTTATATGTCACCGGGGACGTGGCAGTTTGATACGGATTCTATTGCAATTCATGGCGGCAACAGAACAGTTGCATTAATTCTAAAAGAAAATGTGCATTTGGTTGGCAGCGGTCATAAAAAAACGAGCTTAGTGTCAGAAACATATGGCTATGGCATTGTGATGTTGGAAGGCTCATCCATTACTGGTTTAACCATTGATAATAATACCGGTCATGGCGCTGTGGTTCCCAGGGGAAATAATACCATCGCACATTGTCGGATTACCGGAGCAGGCGGCAATGGTCATACGGGGTCTGGGATTTATATTCAAGATGATAATTTGCCAGTGACAATCATACGCAATACTATCTTTGACAATAATTATGAAGGTCTTACAAATCATTCAAGTTCAAGTGCCTTAAGGGTGTTGAGTTCCACGTTTTATAATAATGGTTCGAATATGCGTTGGGCATCTCCTCATCACGATTCTGAAGTGATCAATACTATTATAAGCTATGCCTCACAATACTGCAATATTGCCGGTCAGCCAGCATTATTAAATCAACTTCGAATGCTAAATAATAATGTGTTTGAGGATGGAAATGCGAGCGGTTGCTTAAATCCTCATGGCAGCAATGGGAATATCAGCGTGGATCCACGGTTTATCAATGCAGGGAGTTTTGATTTCCGGCTTCAATCAAATTCACCACTTATCGATGCAGGTAGCCAGACGACTGGGTTGCATTATGCTGGCAGTAATCCAGACATCGGTGCATATGAATATAATGCAACAGGTAGCATCCAGGTGATTTCCGGTCATGCTGGCGGGCGCTATGCGATTTCAGGTGCTGCTAATTATGAGGGCTCTGGTGCAAATTGGAGTCAAAGCAATGTGGCATCTGGACTATATACCATACAATATTTTCCAATAGAAAATCACAATACACCTTGGACTCATACGGCATTTTTGGAGCCTGGACTAACTTTTGTATTTAATGGTTCATACACGCTGGATCAAGATGGTCCGGTAGGAAGTGTAGCAATAAATTTTAGTGAATATGCGGTTCGAACCCCCCTTGTTAGCTTGCGATTGGATATAGATGATGCAGTTGCTGGGTTGGATAATGCGCAGATGCAATTGTCCAATGATGGCGAAAATTGGTCGGATCCAGAAGCGTTTACTCCGATTGTGCGCGATTGGGATTTAACCACAGTTGGCGGAGATAATAGCTCTGGTGAAAAGACTGTGTATGTGCGTGTGTCCGATTCACTGGGTAATTGGTCGGATGCGATTACTGATACCATTGAATATTTGCCCGAGCGTTCGCCATTAATTGTACCGGATGATTATGCAACTATAGAGGCTGCAATAAGTGCATCCCAATCCGGGGATATGATTTGGTTAATGCCAGGTGATTATTCAGTTGAAGGCAATCAACTTACCCTTCCACAAGGTGTTCGACTTCAAGGTGCTGGTGCAGATATAACAACACTTCGCTCTCGAGTGAATATGACTAATTCATCTCAGTTAGATGGAGTTAGTATTCAAATTGGGTATATAAAAGTAACGATGAATGGTTCCCATAATATTCTTAGTAACTCAATGCTTTTCAATGTATCACGAGGGATTGATATTGAAAGTCAAGTCGTGGAATCATCTTTTATTCGAAATAATTTGATTCATTATTCCGGGGAAGGTGGTCCTGGCGGAATGCTTCTCTTTGGTCCATATTCATCTGCAGTTGTGGAGAATAATGTTTTTACTGGATTATATTCAGGTATTATCTCAAATAATTCAGAACATTCATTGGCTCTGTTTCGACATAATATATTTCATGATATGAATTATCTTATTCAAAATGGATCAGTAAATAATAATTTATCAATAAAGATTTATCTTGAAGCCAATGCCGAGTGGCAAGTTGGACAGCAATTATGGACTGGTGGTGGTAATGATGATCCAAGTATTGGCATAAAAATACAATATCATCGCAATGCCGATCCTTCTTTTATAGATCCAAGTAACTTCGATTATCGACTTCAAGATACCTCTCCGTTGATTCATGCAGGTTTGCCGGATGCGATTTATCAAAATCACGATGGTAGCATAAATACCTTAGGCATAGAAGGTGGCATGACATATAATAGCCGCCCAGAAGTGCGTATTATTGCACTGGATGACGGCAATGGCCAAGTGACATTGGATGCATCCACATCATTTGATTATCAGGATGAGCAATCGAAGTTATGGATACGTTGGGATGTAGACGGCGATGGTGTCTATGAAACACAGTGGACTCAGGAATTTATTAAAACGGTTCAATTGGTGCAAGGGGACTATACGGTCGGTGCTCAGGTTCGTGATAGCGGTTATTTTATAGGCAGTTTAAATCATCAAATAACTATTTTAAACCATGCGCCTGACGCTCCGTCGCAGCCTTCTCCAGTGGATAACCGAATGGGTATTTCAATCAATGCATTGTTGGATTGGGAGTCTAGCGATCCGGATAATAATGCCCTGACCTATGATGTGTATGTGGGTCTTTCAGGAAGCGATTTAGAATTAGTGGCGCAAGGAATTGATAATTCCCAATGGCAATTATCATCGTTAAATTATGAGACAAACTATGAGTGGCAAGTAATTTCGCGTGACAGCAATGGTGCAAACACAGCGAGCATGATTTGGTCATTTTTCACAGAAAACAATCCAGACACGGACGGCGATGG
>CAYZSU010000134.1:0-3605 GCA_964480565.1 uncultured Myxococcales bacterium
AATCAGGCAACTATCGCACATTCTCTCATTTTTAGTCCTTTTTCAACAGTCCCTTGAAGTACAACTTCGCATGTTTCTCTGTAAAATCTTCAATCCTAGCATAATCCACCGTCTGTATTTTTTCTTGAACACATCCATTATTGATCATATATTCAACAAAACCAATTACTTCATAATTCCAATTATCGTGCTTTTCTGGAAAAATTGAATACTCACAAAACTCATACCAGACATCTAAACAGGCCTGATTTAAAGCTAAATTTGCAGGACGATCAATAGACTCCATCGATATGTATTTAATGCTTTTAGTATATCCATTTTCACTTGAACACCCGCAAATTAATAAAATAAAAACAATTAATGGAATGTTTATTAATTTCATAAGCCTCTTTTAACTTTAACATGCCAGTGACAGAATAATTCACACATTATTTTTTTATAACTATCCAGTGTCCTTTTTTTCTGAGAACTGACATATTTCAAAAGTCCTTACAGACACAGGTGCAATTCAGGGACATAGGGTGCATTATTTTTCCTTACAGGCTATTAATTTGCCACCTGCTCATACACATCCAATTCCGCTTGCATATTATTTTGTTTGTCCCGCGGAAAAGCTGTGATATCAATACTATCCACTGGCACACCCCAGAGTCGCTCCAATTTTAATCGCACGCTTAACGCAATGGACAACTGATGCGCCTGCATCCACCCTGGATAATCGCTTTTGGATAGTAATTGCAATGCATCTTTTCGTACATTCAATGGATATCGAAATCCGTGGATATCCCCATCCGCAGTCAGCACATAGGTAATCCATTTGGCAAATGTGTGCTCTAATTTTTCAATACCAGCAAAAGGGCGAATGGTCATATCCTCATCCAATAGCAGATTATGAATTTCTCCGACGAGCAGCACATCAATGGCTGTAAATAATTCACGCGCGCGGGCCTTCATATAATCGACTTCCTCATGAGTCCATTTTGTCACTTGGCTTTCCGACACATATAAATCCGTGTTTGCTGCTGCAGTTACAATCGCATCAAACTGTGCAGGATATTCTTCAAAGCGCTTTTGCCACAAAATGGGATCCAATAATTCCAATATCGCATCCAACCCGCCCGCATGCACAATTTCTGCAAGCAACCACGCATTTTTTGCCTCGTTTAATTTTTTTTCATCGACACTGGAATAATCCGGAAATTGATCCAAGATGGATTTCAATGCAAAATCATGGCCCAACAATGCCAAGGCATCTTCCCACGCATAGATAATATCTCGCGCATAGCGATCTATATCATTAGTACTGGTTAACGCTGATTCCCGCCACATGGAATCGTCCAATGTTTTCTTAGTCAAATAACGCATATATACATATCGCGCCAATGTGTTCATATTATGTTTAATTTCTTCAATACGACTGGCTAAAATATGTTTACCAGAATCAAATCGATTGCAATCCGAAAACATGGGCGTATGAAAATCCGTACAAAAAACGAGTTCTTCTTGCCTATGTGACAATTCCCCATCCAAATATCCCCACTCAATCGCATAGCGATCATAGGAAAGGGCAGATGTATCTGCCTGACTGATATAACGTCCAACCAACACATCTTCCTCAAGTGCAGCATAATCCATCATAGAGTTCACTGTAGGCGTGTAATCATCTGACAATGTGCCTGTCGCTAAATAGGTATGAAGAATATCACTTATTTTTTCGCGACTATAGGGACTGACTGTACTTGCTGCAAAGTTATGCCGAAGCCCCAATGTATGCCCCACTTCATGCGCAATCACCCCACGTACCCAATCTGCAATAATATCCTGGCGTCGCGATTCTAATCCCTTCTCAACGATCAGATGATCCAAGGTTTGCATACCTTTTGCATAATCGCGCGCATCCATCCGGCATTTTGGAGAACCATGCATTGCCGATATATTGGACAACCCCGTATCACTGGATCCAGTGTGAGCGTCTTCCTTTGCCGCATCTTCTAATAAATAATAAACATACCCATTTAAATTGGCCATGCCACTGGATATATATATTTGTGCATGATTGATCTCGCCCGTACGCGGATCTGAATGAAAATCCGCATAGGCACTGCCATCGTATCGATTGGTATGATATTGAATGATATTATAGCCATAATGCGGGGCACTAATCCCTTCAGGTGCGAGCTCTACAGACAACACATCTCTACCAAATGCCTTATTCCAATAGAGCACGCCATCCATGGCAGCGTGTTGCAGATGTTCTGGCATATCCCTGGAAATATAATAGGTAATTGGTTTGGAAATATCCCATTTCTCAATCAATGTATAGGCCTCACCATAATCGGGCCTGACCAATGGATTGATTTCAAAATAGCCGAGTTTGCTAAACCCTGGTGAGTTCTTTTCCTCAAAATTTGCATTGCCTGCATATGGCAATAGATAATAAATCACTTCCATGGGATAATGCTCTCCCCCATCAATAATGCTCAATGTTTGGGTTATCATCAATGCATCATCTAATGTCTGAATTTTTCGAATATAGGCATGATGTGCAGGTATAATCATATCGCGCTCTACGGCTGGAAATCGTTCATAGTCGCTATACATATCATCTGTAAAAAACATGAACGACATACCTGCATTAAAATCAAAGGTAATTTCCGTGGAAGCTGATTCTAATTGTGTCTTCGGCTTTTCTGCGATTGGGTTATTTACCTTACCCGCAATATCAGTCAATTCTGTTGTATCGGTAGTCACTTTAATTTCTGACTTAGGCACAATAATAGGAAACTTCGTAATCAAGGCATGTTGCGGCATTTCATCGCCTGCTTGGGCAAAGCCAGTCACATCCAGCATCAATAAAAAATCACCTTGTCGCTCAAATTGAACAACACGCGATTTTGATGACTCGGATGTAAAGCTCTCCAATAAATCACCGTCTGATTTTTGAAATAAATAGGCGCTTTGCAGCAAAAATTCCTGGTTCAATGCGGATTTATTCAAGCGCAAGAGCGTATTGCCATCTATTTCCTTTTTTTCAATCATGGCCGTACTTTTTCCCGCAGTTGCGTTTGCATTGGCAGCCTCTGCATCCGATTGCTTATCCGAGGATCCACTGCATGCCAATACCATCATCGATATGACCAAAACTCCCAATATACGGCTTAAACTCATACAATCCCCTTGAAATAGTTAGATAAAATAATAGACGATAGTATCTTATCGCGCCTTTTTCACAAAAGTTGCTAAGTTTTTTTAATTTTTTTATCAACCGGTTATGACACTGTCCTTGGGAATAGGCAATCTGTGGGGTTTGATCCAACAGCATAGTCTTAGATCCCCGGCTTGTCCCCGAATGATTTAATCGGGGATCAACATCACGCACGGGGATGACAATATTTGGTATTCAGAAATGGCATATGCGGGAATAATTAATGACAAATCCTAAACAGATTTCTTCTTTACCGCTGCCTTTTTTACACTGACTTTCTTGGAAATACTTTTCTTCTTTACCACTGCCTTCTTCACGCTAACTTTTTTAGGAATACTTTTCTTTTTTACCACTGCCTTCTTCACGCTAACTTTTTTAGGAATACTTTTCTTTTTTACCA
>CAYZSU010000135.1:0-3499 GCA_964480565.1 uncultured Myxococcales bacterium
GTATACCTTGCGTGTTCGATTATTTGGATGAAGCTCTTATGAGGACACGCCCTAAGTCATTAATTTATATGCTAAATTCCTTTATAAAAACCCACGTTTATTTTACGTAATTGGTATAAGGAGTATAAGTTTTTCTTAAACATAGCAACTTTTTCTATCAATTGCCGATAATAGTAATAGAGAGAATTGTTATCAATTTTGAAAAAGGAATTCACATGAAAATACGTTTTGATTATAGCTGGATGCCCGCCCAAGCGCGCAAAGACATTGAAAGGCATGACCCTTCAAAAAATGACTTTGCAATCACGCAAGAGGATTATGAAAAAATCGGTGCAAAAAAAATGGACCGGATACGAACAATTGCGCGGCAATATGTCGATCTTCCGAAAAGAATTCCTCCCTATATTGTAATGGCATCTTCTGGAAAAACGCTATTTGTTCCACCTGCAAAAAAACCGGAGTATATAATAGGTAAGGGGTATGTGAGGTTGTTTAATAAAAAGGGTGATGCCGAAGTGGGTAAGCTGATGGATGTATATGAAAATACATCCGGATATGAAATTTTGGATGATACACCGCCTAGGTTCATAGTGGATTCGGGGACACTCTTTGGCTTAGCTGATAATATCTTAACAGGTGTGTTGGATGGAGAGTTTATTGCGATTAATCTTAAATATATTTCAGTTTATGAGTCAAATGCGCATATAACCATTATTGTTGATGGGCATGTGCAGGGATCCAAGCATATGAATATTTTCATCATGAATGATATTGAATTAAAGCCCAATGCGGATCCATCCTCCAATTATATACACATTCCAAAAGATGCAAAAGAAATTCAACTTCGCATATCCGATCAATTTGGAAATGCCCGTAAAATGAGTTATTCAAGAGTAGATATCGATAATCGTGTGATATTCATCCAGCATCGGCGTGCTGAAAAGGATCAGCGAAAAATATTTCAACAACATGTACGGCGTCTGATTTCTCTGGGCTATGATGTGTATATTGGCGGAGGTCATCAAAGCCATGGGAATCCTCTGGCATATTTGATGAAATATTATAGCGAGCAATTGTTTTCCACACCTGATATGCATTTGAATAAAAAAATTGAAATTCAAGATATTGGCCAGATAGGAAATAAGAGAACAAATGTCCTCCACCTTGTGAACTGGCTAACTGGACAAACAATTTTTTCAAAGACATGGCAAAATAGTGCAGAACTCAAGCGTGCCGTGATAGCCAATTCGCGGTTATACTTAGATTCAGAAGGAAAAATACGACCATTGTCGCTGAAGGATATTATACCCGGTGAAAAACGCGCTACACCGATATTGATTGCACGATCAGAGCATAGACCGACTATTCCAGATAAGTTGAGCGCAGTGCATTTTAACATTGATATTGCACCGGATATTGCATGGGGGCGGCGGGAATTTGAGATAGGCAATATACGGCATCCTCTTCATTTAAAACGCACAGGCCAGGAACTTATGGATGAGCCCATCGCTGTCATGGGCAATGTGAAACGAATATCGTTTAAGGTTCCCTATTCCGTAAAGCAACCATCTGATGCGGAGGTATTGATTGATAAGAAGGTAGATGGACAAGATGTTCATATTTGGAAAAGGGAGGATCTCTTTGGCAATGTTATCATCTATACAGAGGAGGTGGATCGTGAAATTATTATTCTGCCTCACAAGCCAGCTGATAATGAATCCCATCGCATTGATCTAAGTCCACTTGGAATTGGCACAATTCAAGATCTTGTTGCCATGGATCAGCAAAAACCAATCGCACATATGGGGCAACAGAAGCAATATCAATTGTTTGCGCATGAGAAGCATTTAACACCTCGCTTGCAAGCGATCATTAAAGACATAGAGGATGTGGAGGGTGAATTTGGGGTTAAGCCTGGCTATTTTGTAAAGACCATTCATATTGATGAGGATATGGGTAAAAATGCACTGATAACACCAGCAGATGCCAGCCGCATGACAATATTTGAAGGCATGTTATATGCGGATAGTCATTATATTTACCATGAAGTGCTTCATATGATTGATTATAAATGGCATATTTCCTCAGACCCTGCATTTACAACCCTATATGAACGTATTAAACAGAAAAAAGAATCTTTTTTTACCTGGATCAATGAGTCTAATTTTTTTCCAAAAGGTCAAGGCGGGCATGCTCAGGATAATGCGGGAGAACTGTTTGCATCGCTTGGCAATAGCCTGACTTCAGCACATATTATCACACATCTGGGGCGCAGCGATCCACATTTTGTAAGGATATATCAAGAAAGTTTGCAGACATTGCACCATATTATAAAAAAACGTATCGCAGAAAAACAATTGCCCAAGCAAATGGTCTTTATGAAACGATTGGAGGACGCAATCGCGCATATTCCACATGCTTTACAGGTTTCTGAAGAAAGAAATACTCCTAAAACCAATACACGCGCTCGATTACCCAGTCATGTTTCGCTTTTTTCCAAATGGCGTTCACCTCTAGTGGGTGGTCTTATGATAGGAAATGGTTTTGAACTGCCCCTTATTTATAATACACCTTTTGCCACGCGATTGCATATGGGTTGGAATATAGCCATGCATAATGAAGATAATTATATATCGTTTTTACCAGAGATTGGATTAAAGCCAGTCATTGAATTTAAGGGTATTCATATTGGCGCTGATATTGGTGGCGCGTTAAAGTGCGAGTGGGATGATATTGATTATGGGTTACAGACAGGTTTATTCATCGAATATGCTCAGTCAAAAAATCATATGCATCGATGGGGTATCAAAGCCTTATCCTTTTCAGATGATGATATATGGATTGGGCTGCAATTTAGCAGTAGCTTATTATTAAAGTAAACAAAGAGGCTACCTGGGCGTGTCCTCATAAGAGCAGGCAGTGGGGTGTCATTGTCCAATGAAGTTTTTGTCATATATGGACCCGTCCCGCAGTCAAGTAATAAATAGCGATACAAAAAAGAAAATAAATGCAGTCATATATCCGGACATATTGGCATTACCGTCTTACTGACTTTCATCTAATAATGCCCCGTACCATGATGAAATTTGCGCGCGCTTTCTTCCTTAATCATCATCACGGTTATCACAACCTTGACAAACAGCAGGTATAGAAAACGCTGATTCAATCATTTTGCCATCATTTCTTTATTACCATCGCATTCCCTGACAGGATTAGCCTACTATATATAATCATTCTATATGATTATACCGGTTATTTTATTCCTCTTCTAAATCGCGTACATGCAATTTATATTCCTCATATGTACGACCATAATACAATGTTGCCCAACAACGACGAGCCATTTTATTGGCTAAAGCAACACAGGCCTGATTCATTGGCATGCGACTCAGTAAAGATCGACACCATGCTCCTAATCGATCCGTTCGATGTTCCGCTCGAATGATAACCGATCGAGCGCCATGCACCAATAACCTGCGAATATAGCAATTACCGCGTT
>CAYZSU010000136.1:0-3466 GCA_964480565.1 uncultured Myxococcales bacterium
AACATCTCCTTTTCTGATCACAATCACTTTTTATACTGAAAATGCCTATTTTTCAACAGTTCCATATTGCACACAATAAAAAAACCTCCAAGTCGGAGGTTTTTTAAGTTTCAATAGTGGATCATTCTTTTAGGCATATGTGACATCAATAAATGCGGTATCATTGACTGTGTCAATGCTAAGTTCCCCAATTTTACGATCCGGATCAATTTCACCTAGAAAGATAGTAAAATCAGGCGCTTCTTCATACCCAACTGCTAAATACGTTTTATCAATGCATTCTTCCATTAGATGACATTCTTTGGAAAGTTCTTCCAAAAAGATAGCTTCATCTTTCCATTGTAATGGAAGTTTGTTGACAAAATACGTATCCTTTCCTTGCATCATGATATTATGGCTTAAGCGAACACTAAATCGTTTATTATCGCGATTATCCGTTGAGAATTTTAAAATGGATAACATGCTCAAATCATTAGCAAAGTTTTGGCCATAAAGGTCTGCCATTTTAACTGTTTGTCGTCTCTTTGAAATGTTTTTCTTTTTAATTAATCCGCCTAATTTCTTTTCGATATTAACGACTTTAACCATCTTATATAGTTTTTCTTCAAAAAATATTTCATTACTTTGAAGCATAAATCCAATGCCAAAATCATAATCCGGCCGGCCAGGGACGACTTCTTTTTTTGCAAATAAGGTATATAGACTAAAATCATTGATTAGAACATTACTTAATAGTTCAAATTGGTCTGAGTTTGGCAAGGTAAAATCAAAGTCTTTAAGCTTAGGTAAAATTTGTAGCGAATCCAATGCAGGATCAGTGGCTGCAACCATTGCGTCAAAGTTTAATTTTATTTCATGCTGGGCATTTTTTTGATCATCATCGCCAGGTTTATAATCGGAAAATCGGCGACACCAGCCTATTTTTTGAATTAAATCCGTTTTACCAAGAATTGCAATTTTAACCATCTAATTATCCTCTTTTAATTGTCGTATAATTGATTGTTGATGTGTTACCATATTTTAAGATACTGTTTTATAGACATTGTATGCATCTTCATTGAATTTGCTGACCGTCGTGAACCTGGGTATTTTTGAATAACTCCATAAAATATTCATTTTTTAACAGTTCTATATCTATTATTATATAGAATTTAACTGCATGATACAAAGAAAATCGAAACAATTTATCAAATAAAAAATACATTGATATTTTAAATGGAATCCCTGATAATATTGTTCTAAAACAATAACCTAAATGGAGGGTGCTTATGAGACCTGTAGTGTTGGTTGCGGACGATTCTGCTGTTATGAGGAAGTTAGTAATTCGTACATTAAACGAAACAGATTATAAACCCACGAAAGTGATTGAAGCATGTGATGGCTCAGATGCGCTGAATAAATTTTTATCTGAAGACGGCATTAATCTTATTTTAAGTGATTGGAATATGCCTAATATGGATGGCTTGACTTTTGTAAAAAATATTCGTTCCAAGGATAAAAATGTGGCCATTATTATGATTACCACAGAAGGAACCATGGGGAAGATGGAAGAAGCGCTAAACGAAGGTGTAAATGACTATGTGATTAAACCTTTTAAAGCAGATGCACTTCAGGGTAAGCTTGAGCGTGTATTTAAATCATAATTAGTACGGTTTTTAGGGAGATAATCATGAATGATCAGATTAACTATTTAGTCGGGGCATCAAAAGAATCAGTGCGAAATATTTATGAGACGATGCTGAGTGCAAATGTTGAATTTGTAAGTATGGCGAATCCTGAGGAAGTGCGTGAAAAAAAATTAGATTGCATTATGGCATTAATTGGCATGGATGGTGACTTTAAAGGATCGATTGGTGTTGTTGTTTCAAATTCAATGGCAAAGGAATGGGTAACATTGATGTTGGGTTTAGACGATGCCAGTGAGAGTGATATCTCGGATGTTGTTGGGGAAATGGCAAATATGGTTGCAGGTGGAATGAAAAATACATTGGAATCCAAAATACCCAATTTCAATATTACATGTCCAACGGTTATTCGCGGTCAGTTTAATTTTCCAAAGACACCAACACAGCGGGTAGAAATTTTAAAATTCAAAGCAACGGAAGAATTTTATACGGTAATTGTATCGATGATGAAATAAATTTAATTATTCAAAAAACAATAATAAAGGTAATGTATGTTTGTGCATTGCCTTTTTTTATTTGTTTACCTGCTTTTCTTCTTTTTTTTTATTCATTTTTTGTCTATTAATGAATTACTATTAAGAATAAATTATTCTTAACGTAATGGGGGAATATGAATTATAATCAAAAAGTTGATTTGTTGAATCAAATTGCAGAATCCTATGTGCTTTTAGATAAGGATAATACTGAAGATATAAATAATTTTAAACTTTTAGTCTCACAATTTTTAGAAGGCTATGATGGTGAACCGTATGATTGTAAATGTCATGCAGAAAAGATCAATAGTATAGTAAGTACCCATGTGGATGAAAATACAAAAATTAGCGATGATGACTGGGAAAATATTCATGCCTCCATTCGTTCAATGCAATCCTGTTTAAATACATTTATACAGGAAAATGATGTGGAGTCTGTCAATTTCATAGAGGAATCTATTGAGTCAGCAAGTATTGTCAGTGAGAATAAAGAAAAACCTGTTGTTGAGAATATGTATGTTCTTCCGGAGTGGATTGATCAAAATGTGTTCCAAGATTTTTTAATTGCGCAAAAAACAGTATTGGATGAAATAGAATCCGATATTATCTCTATTGAAAAAGGCGATGAACATCGAATGGGGGAGTTTAAGCGTCGTATTCATACATTAAAAGGTGAAGCAGGTATGATGGCCATGGATGATTTGGGGTCGGTCTGTCATATAATTGAAGACTATATAGATCAAAATGTTGACCTTACAGCAATGGTGGATATTTTACTTCAAATTAAAGATTGGATTGAATCGTCACTTGAAGCTTATGCCGGTGGTGAATTACCACAACCATCTGGCAATACGATCATTTCACTGTTTACTTCGGAAACTAGCATTAATCAGGATAATGAGGTGGATGATAATTCGACAGAAGAAAGTGATGATAATGAAAATAATGATGATAGTTTTATCAAAGTAGATCCTGTGCCTGTTGAGCGTGATGAAGAAACTGCCAGTATGTTAGTGGATTTTGTTGTTGAGAGTGAAGATGGATTGTCTGATACAGATGAAATCCTTATTAATGCAGAAAAAGGTGGTTTTGATTCAGAGATGATCAATGCTATATTTAGAGCTTTTCATACTATGAAAGGTGTTGCCGGTTTTTTGGAATTAGATGATATTAAAGCATTGGCCCATGTTACAGAAACATTGCTGGATAAGGCCAGGGATAGAGAGATTGTATTAGAAGGTCCTGTATTGGACATTGTATACATTCGGCAAAA
Source organism: uncultured Myxococcales bacterium (assembly GCA_964480565.1). Classification (GTDB taxonomy): domain Bacteria; phylum UBA10199; class UBA10199; order 2-02-FULL-44-16; family JAAZCA01; genus CAYZSU01. Next base: position 3,432 of record CAYZSU010000136.1, read on the forward strand.
GCCATTGACTTTATTGAGAAGGGTTATTCGTTTTG
>CAYZSU010000137.1:0-3432 GCA_964480565.1 uncultured Myxococcales bacterium
TTCTCATCGTGTACATATGGCATTGAGTGTACAGCATCCGATATTATTTGTTTCAAAGTGACTTGCGATTGAAGATTATGTGATTGCTAAAAAAATTATAGAATTATCTGATTATGATGAGGACAAGGTTTTTCGCATTTAAATTAATACAAAAAAACGGATGCTTGAATACGGGTTTGCGGATGTCTAGAGTCTCTCGCATTTTTGAACAAGCATCAGAATTGCTATTTCGATGGCAGTCCCATGATAATCCCTACTGTGCATGCCATGGAATTGCTGTGGCAAAATCTGTGACCGGATAGATGGTATCGCCTGTGAAGATGATGATGCCTTTTCCAATATTTAATCCAGGGTATGTATTTCGAAATGCATGAATGCCGGATGCATCCCGATTGCTCACATGCGATTTTGCTTTTACTTCAATGGGTGTAAAGCAGCCATTATGTTCAATAATAAAATCCACCTCAGCGCCGCCATTCGTTCGCCAATGATAAATAGATGGCATGAATGGCAACCCAGCGCATTGTTTTTTTAATTCTAAAAAGATGAATGTTTCAAATAAATGTCCCCATATGGGATGGGATGGAATCATATGTGGATTGGATATGATTTGTAAAAAACATGTCAAACCTGTGTCGGATAAATATCCTTTGGATTTGGATGCAATGCGCTTTAGTGTATTGCCTGAATAAGCGGGGACTTCAAACCATTGAAATGTTGATTTTAGAGCATTCAGCCATCTGCTGGCTGTTTGTGGATTAATACCCAACTCACGTCCAAGATGGGAATAATTGATTTCCTGTGCAGTTAACGCGCTGACGAGCCGAAAAAAGCGAGAGAATAAATCCAAATCAGTCATGTGCGTGACTTCCCGAATATCCCGCTCAATATAGGTTCGATGATAGCCCTGCCAAAAAATGGGTATCATATCCTGGGTTAAAAATTGGGTGTCTGGCAGGAATCCTCGCCATAATTGTTCCAATAAATTAAATTTTAGTGAATTTAATACGGATATATCATTGTTTTGAGGATTATTGAGCCATTTTCCCAGCCAACCCGTGAATTCTGGCTGATATTGATTAATTTCCGATAAAGAAAATGAGTCTAAATCCAAAAAAACAGCCCGTCCAGCCAAACTTTCCTGTAAATTGGCGAGTACCTGCCATTGTTGTGATCCTGAAATCAGATATTGTGATGGTTTTCGATTATGTTCCAGTCGGCGTTTAATGGCAGATGCAAGTTCAGGGACATATTGAATTTCATCCAATATAATAGGTGGTTGTCGATTGCTTAGAAAAAGGTCTGGATCCGCGCGTGCGCCTTCGATATCGCGAACAGGGTCAAAAATGATATGAGGCATGTGATTGCCAAATACATGCTGCAATAATGTACTCTTCCCGACTTGCCTGGCACCGGATAATACAACCACTGGAAATTGATCAAATAACTGACGTATGCGTAATTCCAATGCGCGAGAATGATAGGGGTGATGTGTGTGTTGATCCATTACCTTGCATTTTAACAATGCAATTGTTTGTTTGCAAGGTTTTAATGGGAGCTAATCTTTTTGTGCTTTCCTGTTAAGGGACTGCCATAGAAATAGGTATTTTAGGGGCTGTTCAAAAACGCCTAGATTCTAGGCGGACAGCGACTATTATATTTTTACTGTCGGTAATGCATAAGCGCTTGATCAGCGTAATGATTGCATTGGCACTCATTACGCTGTCACATCGCTAAACAGCAAATCCAATGAAGGCGCATACATACGAGTATGTAACTGATTTGGATTTGGCTTCCCAACGGCCGAAGATGGGCGTTTGAGGGCAACCCCGTTAAAGGACAGTTCCATTAATCAGGGCAAGTCAATACGCCAAAAAAATAACATATGAAATTCATAGCAAATACAATACTTGTACTTAACTCCACATTAAGTTACACTTTGTGTAACTTAATGTGGAGTTAAGATCATGCAATCCATGAAATATATTGTCAAATGGTTGAGGGAATATGCAAATAACGAGCATTATTTGTTTAAATTACAGGATTTGCGAGTGCTTTGCCCTCATTTATCCAATGATGCATTTAAAACGCTATTAAGCAGAGCAGTGCGTGCCGGGTATTTATGTCGGATATGCCGTGGTATATATATTGATACGCGTGTTGCAGCTACCAATGGATTGATATTGTATCGTGTTGCGGCATTATTACGGGCAAATGAATTCAATTATATTAGTCTTGAAAGTGTGCTAAGCGATGCGGGAATTATTTCCCAAGTTCCAATTAATCGAATTTCAATCATGTCATCCGGTCGAAGTAATATAATATCATGCGGATCCTTTGGAACAATAGAATTTGTTCATACAGCTCAGAAACCGAATTGTATTATGGATCATTTATATTATGATATGCATTGTATGTTTTGGCGTGCAAAAGTGTCACTTGCATTAAGGGATATGAAAATCACTCATCGCAATTGCGATTTAATTGATTGGATGGTCGCGGATGAATTTATTTGATAAGTTAGTAACAGATGCATTGACGAATCAACCACATTTGTCATTACTGCGAATTGTCGTGGAAAAAGAATTATTGCATCATGATATTCTCAGAGTATTAAGCGATAATCAGTTATTGACGAATTTAACCTTTATTGGTGGTACATGTCTGCGATCTTGCTATGGCGGCATTCGACTGAGTGAAGACTTAGACTTTACAGGTGGCCATGATTTTACGCGCGATGATTTATCGACAATGAGCGATATATTAATCGAAAATCTTAATAATAAATATGGGCTTCATGTGGAAGTCAGTGAACCGATTAAAAACAAAAAAAATGTCGATACCTGGAAAATTAAAGTTATTACTCGACCAGCGCATTCACATATTCCTGCACAATGCATTAATGTCGATATTTGTGCGGTTCCTTCCTATGAAAAATGTCCAATGATGATATTAAATCCTTATGGTGTTGATATGGGAACGAGTGGATTAATTGTACAGGCACAAAGTCGTGAAGAAATTTATACGGATAAACTCATTGCATTTGCACTTCGTCCAAATCGCATTAAGTATCGTGATTTGTGGGATATTGTATGGCTTCATCAGCAGGGATTAACGCCAAAAATTGAATTAATCTCCGATAAATTATGCGATAGACAATATACATTGGAGAATTTTTTGAATGCATTTAATGGTCGAAAAAATGCATTAAGCGATGAAGATGTATCGATTTCTTTTAAAAAAGAAATGGCTCGATTTTTGCCCGTGGAGCAGATTCAGAAAGTCATCGATAACGATAGCATGTGGCCATTTATTATTTACTTGATTACAGACTTGGAAAGACAGGTGCATGGGTTGGCTTAGATGATATGCCTAATATGGGGTTGCCCGTAGGAACACCCATCTTCGGTGTTTCTTAGCTAACACCCGTGG
>CAYZSU010000138.1:0-3330 GCA_964480565.1 uncultured Myxococcales bacterium
ATCCAGTGTGTGCTTGTCATTCCCGAATGCTTGTATCGGGAATCCAGTAAATAAATAACCAGGAGGGGATAGTCAAAAAAATAATAAAAATCCGTCGGGGCACGGCGCGCCGTGCCCTCAATTGGCCGGCACCGTTCGCCCAATTAAAAATCATGAAACGAGTAATAATTACGATAAATGCCATTATACTATTTTCTGCCTGTGGGGGTGGCTCTGGCAGTGATAATTATGCGGATCGAGACTTACGTGTTCGTTTTAGTGAACCAGCATCGTTGATGGATTTGCCAACAAAAAATCGAGAATATTCATTGAGCCTTAAGCGTGTACTTACTGCGGATGATGCACCGGACACAGAATTGCAATCAGCAATTATTCCAATAACCATTGAAGAGGGTGATGACACCTATCGTGGGGTGCTCGAGTCAATTGCTCCTGGTAACTATGACGCAAAAGTAATGATTGCATATCCGGTGGATGGCGCCCCATCTCAGAGCATTCCTATTGCAGTGCATGAATTTCGGCTGACGATTGTCGTTGGGCAGAATGAGGTGATTATTGACATTGCACCGTCAGATTTTAATTTAGATGTGGATACTGATGCGGATGGAATGCGCAATATTGACGAAGTAATTGCATCAGCCAATGCGCTTGTTGCCGATAGTGATGGCGATGGTGTGATGGATGGGTTGGATTTATTTCCTATGATCGCAACGGAGACAGGCGATGCCGATAGCGATGGTATTGGCAATAGTCAGGATATTTGCTGGAAAGTAAGTAACCCCTATCAATTGTATGTGGACGATGATGAACTGGGTGATGCATGTGATGCAGACTCAGATAATGATATGCTTAGTGATTTGGACGAATTGAAATATCAAACAGATCCATTAAACCCTGATACAGACGGTGATAGCGTATTGGATGGTCAGGATAATTGCCCGCTTATTTCAAATAAAGAAAATAATGATACGGATGGTGATGGGGTAGGCAATGCCTGTGATGATAATGACGATAATGATGACTATTTGGATGATGACGATAATTGTCCGTTAGTTGCAAGTAGCAGTCAGTTAGATACAGACGGCGATGGCATGGGCGATGATTGCATTGATGATGACGATGGCGATGGGGTATTGGATATAAATGATAATTGTCGTTATGTGGCAAATACAAATCAATTAAATGTGGACGATGATGAGCTTGGCGATGCCTGTGATGCAGACTCAGACAACGATGGCACTGTCGATCAATTGGAACTTAATCGTCATGTGTATGGCTATGTCACAGATCCATTGGCGATGGATAGCGATGGTGACGGTGTGATTGATCCGGATGATAATTGTCCGATTACACCAAATCCAATGCCGCAATCGGATACCGATAGCGATGGCGAAGGCGATGTCTGTGATTGTAGCCCATGGGACAGCAATATTCACACACATGGTGCACTGTTCGTGTCGCCATCAGGCAATGATGATGGGGATGGGTCACGGCAATCACCATTTAAGAGCATAATGGCTGCTATGGGTTTTGCAAAGGATAACGATTACAATACTATTTATGTGACGGAAGGAACTTATTCCGAATCGGTAAACGTGCATGCAGGCATAAATTTGCAGGGTGGGTTTAAATTAAATAATAATGGCCAAGCATGCGAACATCGTTTGGTGGATGATAATTCAGATGCCAATCAAACGAACATAATCGGTGAATGTCCGGTCATGACGCTTCGTGACATCGATCAAATCACATATATTGGCGGCATGAATATTACATGTCATGGCCCCACTGCTTTATCATCAGGGCCTGCGCTGAAAGTAATGTCAGACTCACCATCAACCGATGCCAATATTTATATTCATAATAATTATATAGCGACAATTGCAGAGGATGTCGAAGATTCAACTGGAAATGCGGTGGGCATTACAATTGACGGCGCTAAACCAATCTTTGAGAATAATATCATATGGGTGGATGGCTATGCCACGGGCACGGTTGTATCTATTATCAATTGTTCATCACCGAAATTTACATACAATACGATTGGCGCATTTAATATTAGCCGTACAAGCTATGGCATTAGATATCGCAACTCTGCGCCAACACTGGTGAATAATATTATCTATACCAGCTCTGGGCATGATCAAACAATTATCAAGAGCATGGATAGTAAAATCGAAGCAATGCTTCGCATACAGAATAATATGTTATTTGGCATGCCGGATGTCGATGGATTGCCTGTTAAATTCTACACGGATTACACGGATTCTGTTCTAGGTCGTGCACATACGCAATTGGATAGTTTTGAATCCATATCCGAATCAATCCTCAATAATATTACATTTTCAGGAAATCTGGATAAATTGTTTATAAAAGTATCGAATCGAAATATGCGCCTGCAAAACGATTCACCTGCAAAAAATGCAGGTGTGTTATGGCCCATGTATTATGCCCCAATAGGTGAGGGTGTGATGTCAGATCATGATTTTGTCATTCGACGCGAGCTTCATCCAAGTATTGGCGCATTTGAATAAAATGATAATTGTCATCTTCGTGCTGTAAGGTTTTTGTCCTCCCGGACGCGGACTTTGTCATTCCGAGCACCCAAGGTGTCATTCCGGCCCGTGAGCCGGAATCCAGGATGTGTTTGTCATTCCCGAATGCTTGTATCGGGAATCCAGAATTAATTAATCCGGCAGTTTATGAATTGCCTTAATGTAAAACAATAAGGAGAAGAAAATGAAAAAATGGATAATCGCAGTAATTGCAATGTGTAGTTTGATGGGTGTGTCTGCATTTGCAATGGAATTTAAAGTGAAGTGTTTGGATGATATGGGAAAGTTTTCCAGGTGTAAATTTAAGATCAATGATTCAAGCGTGGAGCTCATCAATAAGAAGAAAACAACAGTGATTCATAAAAAAGAAATTACCAAATTGACCATGGGTGAATATGAACGTCGCCGCGTGGCAGAAGCCATGCTGATTTCCCCATTATTAGCACTTAGCAAAAAGAAACGGGATCAAATCAGTATTGAATATACCCAAAATGGTACGTCGCAGGTTGCCATTGTTGAGACCAAGAAAAAATATGGCATGCCCATTAAAATGAAATTGAAAATTATGACCGGACTTAAATTTCATGATGGTTCGAAAAAAACAGACTGGACTGAATCATCCAATTGATGCAGCGATCCAGGGTGTTTGTTGCCATCCCGAGCACCCAAGGTGTCATATATGGACCCGTTCTGAAGTCAATGAAAAAAGCATAAAAAAACTAATGTCAAAAAAAGGAAATAAATGCAGTCATATATTCGGTCATTTTAAGAAGCT
>CAYZSU010000139.1:0-3288 GCA_964480565.1 uncultured Myxococcales bacterium
GATGCTGTTGAAAAATGGATCAGCTATAAAATGGATGAAGAGGTGACTCCTATGCGGCTTCGCCCCACGCCATATGAATTTAGCTTATACTATGATATTTAAGCGATAGTTTAGTATATATAATAATTGGAAAGGCATCGCTTTAAGCCATGCCTTTTTTATTTTGTTTCCGATATGGCAAAAATACTTTCAATTTTTAAGCAAATAGTACGCAACATTTTATATGAATTGTCGATAACAATAGGGAGAGAATGAATTGTCAAATTGGAAAAAGGAGCGTTTATGAAAATACGTTTTGATTACAGCTGGATGCCGGCTCAGGCTCGCAAAGACATTGAAGAACATGATCCTACAAAAAAAGACTTCGCAATAACGCAAGAGGACTATGCAAAAATCGGTAATGAGACAATGGAGACGATTAAAACCATTGCGCGGAAATATGTCGATCTTCCGAATAAAAAACCACCCTATATTATAATGGCATCTTCAGGAAAGACGCTTTTTGCTCTATCGGGACAGGATCCTGATGAATTATTGGGTAAAGGATCTATGGAGTTGTTTGATAAAAATGGTGAGAAACATAGAGAAATTCCAAAGCATATACACGAAAACACATCAGGGTATGAAATTATAGATGATTCTCCGCCAAAGTTCTATTTGAATGAGATGAACTTAATTGCTTCGCATATCTTTAAGAGAAAAATGAAAGATAATATCATGGAAGGTGTGCGTGGTAAAACAGATATTACTATCGATATCAGTTATATTAAAGCGCTGGAATCGAATGTGCATATGACAGTTATTGTTGATGGATCTCCCATTTCTATACATGAGCATCAAAATGGCGTGCATATTCCCAAAGATGCAAAAGAAGTCCGATTTCGCATATCCGACCAATTTGGCAATGCGCGAGAACTGGTTTTTTCAAGAATAGACATCGATAATCGCGTTATATTTATCAAACATATTGATGGTGAAAAAGATCAACAAAAAATGTTTCAACAGCATTTGCGTCGCTTAATTGATCTCGGATATGATGTGTATATTGGCGGAGATAATCAAGAGTATGGGAATCCTCTGGCGTATTTGATGAAGCATTACGGCGAACAATTATTTTCCACACCTGATATGCATTTGAATAAAAAAATTGAGATTCAAGATCTTGGGCAGATAGAAAATAAGAGAACATCAGCTATTCGTCTTGTAAACTGGCTAACTGGACAAACAATTTTTTCAAAGACATGGAAGCATGGTGCAGAACTGAAGGAAGCAATTATTGCAAATACTAAGCTATACCTAGATCCAGAAAGGGGGGTTCGAAAGTTATCGATGAATGATATTATACCCGGTGAAAAACGCGCTACACCGATATTGATTGCACGATCAGAGCATAGACCGACTATTCCAGATAAGTTGAGCGCAGTGCATTTTAACATTGATATTGCACCGGATATTGCATGGGGGTGGCAGGAATTTGAGATAGGCAATACACGAAACCCAATTCGTTTAACGAAAACAGCTCAAGAACTTATGGATGAACCCATAGCAATATTGGGAAATATACAAAAAATCGCGTTTAAATACCCTTATTCTGTGAAACAGCCGCTTGATGCTGAAATACTAGTCGATAAGATGATGTATGGCCAGCATGTCAAAATCTGGAAGTGGGTAGACTTTTTTGGCAATGTTGTGGTTTATAATAAAGCAGATCATGAAATAACGATTCTACCTAAAAAACCGGCTAACAACTCATCGCATTTTATTGACTTAGTGCCACTTGGAATTGGTGTAATGCTAGATCTTGTTATAATGGGTCAGCGAAAGCCTATCGCAACTATGGGGGAGAATAAGCAATATCAAATATTTGCCCATGAAAGGCATTTGACATCACATTTACAACCAATCATCAAAAAAATAGAGGATGCTGAACATGAATTTGGGGCTGAGCCTGGCTATTTTGTAAATACCATTCATATTGATGAAGATATGGGTAAAAATGCACTGATAATGCCCACGGATTCCAGTCGCATGACGATATTTGAAGGCATGCTAAATATAGATAATAATTATATTTATCATGAAGTGCTCCATATGATTGATTATAAATGGCATATTTCCTCACATCCTGAATTTCAAACCCTATATAAACGTATAAATCAAAATAATGAGCGTTTTTTTACCTGGATCAATGAATCGAATTTTTTTCCAAAAGGCTTTGGCGGGCATGCTCAGGATAATGAAGGAGAGTTTTTTGCTTCACTGGGAAATAGCCTAACATCATCACATATCAAGACGCACTTGGAACGCAGCGATCCGGATTTTGTGAGAATGTATCAAACAAGTTTACAGACATTATATGAAATTTTAAAAAAATGCATATCAAGGAAGCAATTAGGTGAGCAGATTCCTTTTTTAAACCGATTGGAAAAAACAATCGCATTGATTCCTTCAGCATTGCAAGCATCTGAGAAAATGCATGCTCCAGCCGCATTGATTCCTTCAGCATTGCAAGCATCTGAGAAAATGCATGCTCCAGCAATTAATGTGCGCAGTCGAATGTCCAGCCAAGTGTCGCTTTTTTCCAAATGGAAATCGCCCCTAACAGGCGGCATTATAGCAGGAAATGGTATTGAGCTGCCCCTAATTAACTATTCACCATTTTCCGGGCGACTGTATATGGGTGGACATATAGCCATACATAATGATGATCACTATATTTCGCTTTTACCTGAAGTAGGCTTAAAACCTGTATTTGAATTGGGTGATATCAATATTGTCTCTGATATTGGCGGGGTATTAAGATGTGAGTGGGATAATGTTGATTATGGATTAAGTACGGGATTGTTTATCGAATATGCGTATTCAAAAAATATGATGCATAGATGGGGAATAAAGGCCTTATCTTTTTCAAATGATGATATATGGTTGGGGCTGCAATTTAGCGGAAGCTTATTATTAGAGTAAATAAAGAGGTTCTTGGATATTTTTTCAAATGAGAGTATTTCACAGTAAGGAGCGCATCATGACAAACAAAATTTCACCCTGTTCATCCATACAAGTAGATCAGCCATTTTATGACTTTGATTCCAATTATAGTGAAATGAAACACTTAAAACTGTCTCAGCAAAAACTCATAAAATTATTGAAACATCCACCCTGCAAGACAAATTCCCAGGAAATGGATGTAACTTATATGCGAAAGGCGGTTAAAGAGGTTCTTGCTTATCATACAGAGCACTTGGTGACATTATATAAAACAAATTTACATAGAAAGTGGCATCGTATATA
>CAYZSU010000140.1:0-3262 GCA_964480565.1 uncultured Myxococcales bacterium
GGCCAAAGCTCTAGTAGATTACGTAAACAATTTGAGTGGTTGAAGAAAGTATATTTAGTAGTTCTTATTTTTATTATGAATTGGGTTATGTTCCTTGTTCCATCCATTACATATGTTGTATATCAGAAATGGCAGCGAACTCGAGAATTGAGCAAATTATCGATAATCACACTTTTGGCAATGACATGTGTCTTCTTCCTGAGTGCCACATCTTTTGGTCATTTGTTATACAAGTATATAATCCTTGATCATGTCTTTACTCATATCGGTTATTATGAAATTGCCTCAATCATTTATATCATCAGTTCATTCTACATCTGGCTGCAGATGCTAATCGTACATCGATCCAAATGGTATTTAACTGTATTGAATATTATCTTTGGCCCGTGGGCGTTTAACTTGGCGCCTGTGTGTTTGTTGTTGCATGGGCAAAGCGTTGAGAAATCGTCTATTTTAGATGCTAATACGTGAATTTGATAACGTCATACATTTCAGGGGAATATAGAAAATGATAAAAAAATACTTATTTTATAATTCGTCCATGCTAAGTTTTCTCATGCTATGTGCATTGTTAACAGGGTGTGCTAAAGAAAAACTCTATCCACTTATCGGAAATCATGTCGCCGTAAAGAAAGAAAAAATATATCGTGACAATCAATTATTTGCAGAATTACGATGTCTTGAAGATATAAAAAAATCAGCGTGTTCTGGTTTGTCTATTTACTATTACCCATATGACAAGGAGGTGTGGATTTATCCAGAAAAAGGATTTCACCTTCATGTGATTGCGGAGAATAAAATCTATTCCACAATTCCAGAGATAAAGAAAATGCGAAGTGAGTTTCGAAGACAAAGGGCTTTTAGTGCATATGAGTATTATCGAGAGGATGTTCTTAGAAGTCATTATAAAATACTTCCCAGAGCATTCAAAATTCATATATCTGATGATGGAAAATATGTATATTATAAAATATGGGGGATATTTTTTAATTCATCATACAGATATTCTGTTGAAGAAGGTATTTCCCGCTATTTGTCTCGAAACCTATCCAAGTAAGTTTAACAATGAAAGAAAAAGGCAATGGCTCATTTAATCATTGCCTTTTTACAGGCGGACCCAATCGTGCCGGATGCATATAGTACTCAGAATCAAAATCCGTAATGGGGTTGTTCCAAAGCGCTCATCTTTGGCGTTGGTCAATCCCATTCAAATCGGTTACATACTATTAAGTATGCGCCCTCATTGAATGTGCTGTTTAGCGCCGTGACAACTTGGGTGCAACGTCAGCCAAGTTGTTCAAGCGCTTATGCATTTCCGACAGTGAAAATATAATAGTCGCTGTCCGCCTTAAATCTAATCACTTTTGAACAACCCCATAAGTTATGTGGATCCAAGTGGGTATTTTAGTTTTAACTTAAATCAGACGGTTTGTCTGATTTAAAAACTTTCGCAATTACTCCAGCTCTTCGTTGCCAATCTTTTTCAGTCGGTCAACGTACAACCGAGTACGCCTTCCTTCTGAAAAAGATTTGACGCCTTGATCTGAAGCAATTTCATAAGTTTGACTAAATCGAACGATTTAGTTTTACGAAATTAGCAAAATCATTTATATCCGGATTTGCTGGCGGTGTAGCGTTTGCTTTATCCGGTGGTAATCCAGTTATTGCGGGCATGGTTGGCGGGTTTGTAGGCGGGCTATTGACAGGCAACTTAAAGAATGCGTTCATTGGAGCAGCAATGGGTGCCGCGATGGGATATATTGGCGGTGTAGTCGGAGATAAATTTGGCAAGTACGGCATGGCCGCGATGTCGGCAGTTGGTTTGGGCATGTCAATCGCCAGCGAGGGGGTGGACGGCGTAGCGTACTTTGCTGGCGGTATACTTGGCGGCATGGCCGGTGCTGCATTTGTTAATAGCATGAAAGCCAGGATGAATGCGATGAAGGAGGGGAATGTAGGGGCAATGCCGACGTCTGGGGCTGGAAGAAGAAGATCAAGTGGTGTTAGTAAAAGTTGGAAAGATCCAAGTAGGCCGGATGCAGATGGTGAATTAACTTTTTTTGAAGCCTATGACTGGTGGAAAAATGGAAACAAGGAACCTCTAACTGTAGATGTAAATAAGCTGAATTTAAGTAAAGTCACTCATGCAGATTTTAATAGTGATGGAGTTGCTGGAATTAATCTAGCTAGCAATCACTATGCTGGGCTGGATCAAGGACTGGTTTATGGTGGTATCACTTTAGAGAAAACAGGCGTAAATACGTTTAGGGTGAAACCAGATACATATAACTTTGAAATGCATTCATGGTCTAGTAAGACAGCTTTGAGAAATGTTCAAACATTTGGCGCGCGTATTTTACATGGTTCTGGGCAGCCTTTTAAAATAAACTTTGATGGCCACTATACAATACAAGGGAGGTGATAATACATGACTTGGATACTCATTATTTTAAATTTATTTTTTATTTATATGAATGACCGGGATCCTTACTCTGAAGCAAAGGGTGCTATGTATAATCGATTATGGGATTTTAATTTTTCTGAGAAATTCTTTGTGGATCCTGTATTGGAAAAGGAGGATGACGAATATTATTATTTTACATCCTATTCCACGGAGCCCACACCTAAAGCATTGCAAGTGAAGATAAAGATATCAAAGAAAAATAAATTGGAGTCAGAAGTAAGTGTGTATGGGAATAACAAATATTGGCTAAGCATGTTAGGTAATTTCACGGATTCCCTTAATAAGCGTATGCTAATCAATTTATTTAGTGGTAATTATTTCTTTGATGAAACAAGAAATCTCTTTGACTCATCGATGTATTTAAATACTGATTTGACAGCTATACAAAAGGAACATCTGTCGAGGTTAATTCAATTGGAAGATGGCTTAAGGCGTTTTTCATATGAAAATAAATGCTATCCCATTAGCTTAAGCGAATTGAAATCACCTTACCAGGTTCAGGATGTGACGGATATTAAAGATCCCTATGGGAATTCATATTATTATGAAGTGCAAGAAACAGGATATATCATTTTAGCGACGCGGGGTAAAAATAGACAATGGGATATCGACCCAAAAATTAGACGTAAAATTATGAGGACCATGAAACGTGGTATTTATATGGAGGAGGATGATATAATGGTGAAGCTGTATGTATTAGGATATTGGCTGGAAGGTGCGTTGCAATGCAGTCGCTAGTAATGTGTTGACTGATTGAATTTAGTAAATTTTCTATTAACTGAAGTGATATAAAACAAT
>CAYZSU010000141.1:0-3158 GCA_964480565.1 uncultured Myxococcales bacterium
TTTCCACACGGCGGTTGCGGCGATGTGAGTTAATGCTCCACCCCAAATCCACTAAGGCATGCAAAGTATTGCCAGTACGACCATGCCAATGATGGCCAATGGCATGGCTCAATTGAGGGCGAAAGATTTTTCGCCCCTACGGATTTTTATTATTTGTTTCACTATCCCCTCCTGGTTATTTATTTCCTGGATTCCCGATACAAGCATTCGGGAATGACAAGCACACACTGGATTCCGGCTCACGGGCCGGAATGACACCTTGGGTGCTCGGAATGACAAAGTCCGCGTCCGGAAAGACAAATATTTGCACCATTGCGTCCTCATTCAACAGTCACATTAAATAACTGGTCGCGGACAAATCTCTCTATATGTTTATCCTCAGGCAATGATATATTGTAATTTTCAAATATAAATGTGCGAAACTGTTTAAGAAATAATACGATATGAGAGGATGTGAGCATATGCGTTTTGCTAAGCAGTTCAAATACACTCAAAATTTTTGGATCATAATCATATCTCTTATGTTCTGCTTTTTTACATATGGATGAAATCAACGATACAATTTTCTCCTCATTATTAAATGATTTTGAAGATTCATATGATAATGCATTTATTTGACAATGTAGTTTTTCAGGCACCCATTTTTTTGAAATACACTGACACTCATAATATGAGCGCTTAAGCAAATCCTTGCACTCCAACAATTTCACAAAGTGTGAATAGGTTAAATGATTAATCAAATACACCGCAGGCACATGGGTGTATGATGTTTGATATTTCCGATAGTCCTGTAAACAAAATGCATTTGAAATAGAAAAGTTATCCCATTCGCTCGGTATTGCATCCACTAAATGCGGATATGCTCTATAAAACTGTCTGTATTGTATGATTTGATCAACGCTTACATCCGGTATTTTATTTTTTATCAATGCATTCGATATCTGTGGGTATAATGAATCACTATATTTATCACGATCCAATCCAAAATTTTTATAGTCATTCACCACTAGGCCAAGCAGCCAATTCCGAATAATGACAGATTGATTAATACATTTTGCAGATTGTTCAAATAACTTATTGTGAATAACCATTAGTATGTATGATAATTGATCATAATTATATTTAGAACGACGAGTAAATAAAACCATAGTCACACTCCTATTCCGTTATATTATCTGTTTGGGACAAGTGATTTTGAATACTTGGAAAATGCACACCTGTGCGATGACCAATCGGCGCACCAATTGTAATATCCGAGACATGGCCCCCTTGCGAGCTAATGCGCGTACCTGGGCGTTCGTCCACGGACACCACTGTAATATGCCGCAAAAATCGTTGATCTGTATTGGTATCTAATAGTTGAATTTCCTGTCTGCCTTTTGGAACAGTATCTGGGAAAAATTCAAATAAACCAGTGGATAAAGATGGTGTAAGTGTTAAGGCCTTATTGTCCACACTTTGGCTAAGAACAATATCGCCAGAGTCGGCATTGGTTTTAACATTTAGTACAGAGCCTGGCTCACCAAATCCAATCACTCGAAAATTAGATGATAATACCACGGCATTTTCTTTGATATTTAAAATAATTGGCACTGTATGCAGTTGTGTTTTAATCGGAGTAACTACACCAGCGTTTACGACAACGCTTAAAATTTCCTGCCGTCGAATGACTTCATCATTTGCATTATAGGCTTCAATTAAAATATCAATGGATCCAGGATCCAAATCCAATATTTGTATTTGCGAGGATTCAGCACTCGCTTCCTGCACAACCGGTGTATCCAATTCATCTGACGATACTGTTACTTTAAATCGTATGACCTCTAGTGGATCTAGCCCTGCTTTATTGAATGCAGACTTGGCCAACTGGTAGAGTTTTTCCTGGGACATGGCATGTCGGTCTATGCGACTTGAATAATAGGCGTCTTCCACCTCCAAAGCCACACTCGCCATATCTGAATTTGTCCCACCCCCTCCGCCACAACCGGTTAATATGCTGATCATTATACATAGACATGTCCATACTGTTTGTTGTTTATGCACTTTCTTTTCTCCTTTTTTCCAAAACTAATTTCTCTAATTCCGCCCATCATTACTCAAAACGCAATAACCACACCACCCGTGGATGCAATAGCTGAAGACCCGCCAAGAAGTATGCCTGCAACACCTCCGACAGCTGCACCTGCACCAACTATAATCCAGAACAATGGTTTCTTATAAATGGGTTTACGGCGTTGCTCATGCAATAACATATTGCCCACATTTTTACTGATTAATTGATCGCCAGACTGCGATAAGACATCCTGCCTAATCTCTTTTTGCATTTCTCGCGTAACGAGCTTTAAGGGTATTTTATTTTTCTTTGCGAGCGATATTTGTGCGGGAATATTGACTGCGCCCAATCCAACATCACCAATTTGATACGTTAGATGATCCAGCGTAGATTCACCCTTTGGATAAATCAGCACTAATTTATCCACTTTTAAATAGTAGCCTAAATGGATCATTAAATAAGCGAGTTCTTCAGGTGTTTGAAATCGACTGGGCGAAATTGCAGTAAATAATTTCTTTGATGTGCGTGACAAACGCAATAGTGATATTGTTAATTCATGTGTTTTACCTGGCTCCACGTCAATATATTGAATATACGGCTCATGATGAACTGTTTTTATTTCCAAACAATGATTGCCTGGAGGTAAATGATCAATGGTCAGTGGTTTATTGTATAGTGTCAGACCATAATGCACGCCATTGACATATACCTCACTACTATTTGGTTTGGCGTGAATGGAAAGTGTCCCAGGTGTTGATTTAGCCGCATGCTCCTTTGCATCATGTAATGCCTTTATTTCCCAACGACTGTACAATCCTTTTTCATAAACTAATATTGGGTTAAGTTGTACAATGCGTTTGTAAAGTGAGATAGCATCTGATTTTCGTCCAGCCACATAGGCGAGTTTTGATTTTAAAATATAAATATCTATTAAACGTTCATTACTTTTTCCATCTGCAATCCGTTTATTCATCAAGGTTTCTGCATCCACTAATATATCCTTTGATTTTTTATAATCAAATGTACTGTAGGCCTTTCTTGCATCTCGAACGGTATGTGTCAAGATAGTTGTCGCGTTAATGTAAAAAAACTACGCCACTTTTTG
>CAYZSU010000142.1:0-3086 GCA_964480565.1 uncultured Myxococcales bacterium
AGAGGTTAGGCAATCTGGACATTTTTGAACAACCCCACAAATTGCTATTTTTCACCAGTACCATACAACTGAAGCCTTGACCATCCCGTCAAATATCAGCCTCATGCCATTGCCTCCATATTCCCCAGAGCTCAACCCCGTAGAACAAGTATGGCAACAATTAAGGCGGATAAAATTGTCAAATACGACTTTTAGCGACTATGACGATATTGTGGATGCTTGCTGTGACGCATGGAACTGTTTTTGTGATGGCGAGGGAAACATACAAAAACTTTGCTCAAGATCTTGGGCTCAAGTATAGGTAATTTTTTTGGAATTGGTATTATTGCCCATGAGAAGACTTTATTACTTCCTTCGTTTTTTTAGAAATATGAACAACCGGTGTACCACCCAACCTTACATCACGGAACTTAAACGTCACTATGCAATAATCCTCATAGTCCATATAAACTGGAATTAAATTATCCACATTTGATTCAGGATATTTTTTTGCAATATGTTTTTTTGCAATAGCCAACATATTTTCATGTTTACACATAGACTCTTTTTGATTGGCGTATAAAAATACGCATGGAATACAAATAGCTATAATAAATGCTAGGTTTAGCTTTTTCATGAAATATCCTTTGTTAATTTTTCAAATAAACTGACTATCATCCCTCCCTATGTCAGGAGTTGTCACCTACCGAAATTGTAAAAAAGGAAACAATATATGAATTTACATAGCAGTATCACGAAAACTCATATTTTCGTATCCATATTTCCTTTACCTTACTATCGACGACGCGGATAAACACATATACATTTACTGTAAAATCCAGCCCTTTGATTTTTCGACTCCCTTCATACCTATAGACTTGCCACTCACCTTTAATTGCTGAAGGCGTTTTTAATATCGCAGTCAATTCTTTTTCTGACATTCCAATTCGAAACCCTGAATCGAAATGCAAGCTAGAAGATACATGAGGTGATGGAATACATTCTTTGTAGGTACTGTCGTCCGATTTTAATAAACCAATACCATCTATTATACGCCATCCTCCTGATGGGCCGGATTCAAAGATTAAAATAGTGTTGTCATTCTTTTTATCTTCTGATCGATAGCATAATATATTAGGATCAGCAGCACCTTTTCCCCTTGATAATAGGGCATTTCCAAATATAGGAAGTACTTCTGAAAACGTTGAATACGAAATTTTAGTATTAGAAATGGCAAGCATGCCTTCTGGCAGTTCACTAAGGGGGTTACGCTTTCCATCGATAAGTGAATCAAGTATCTTGTTATATGAATAGATGTCAGTGTTGGAAATATTATTTGTACTTAGATTACAGCTGCTAATGAGTATAATTAAAATAATTACAAAATTATATTTCATCTATTCGATCATTAATATGTTGGGTATAATTGCGACTAATATTTTTTTCATAAAACCCCCTTTTATTTTATCTCAGTCACAATTACTCGGATGTTTTCTCTGACCTTTTACAGCTTGCCAGCAGGTCGCTAAATTATGATTTACTGGCTGATAATACCAACCCATCTCATAGGTATCTGCAACAAGTTGCACTGCCTTTGGATAACCTTGCAATGCAGACATTTTTATCCATGAAAATGCATTTAATTGCTGCTCCTTTTTCGTCATATTTGTTATCTGAGCGCCTTCTGCTCCTACAATCACCCCTAATGAATACTGAATATCCGCATGCCCCGCATTGACATAAGGAATTAAAAGCATCATCACATCATCAAATCGCTTTTGCTCAAGCAGCTTGGCTGTCAATTTATCCAACTCACTTGGCTCTTTGATTTTACGTAATGTAACTGGTGGCTCTTGTTTTTCCTGTATTTCAGAATAAACCGCATTTTTTCGAGTCAATGCACTATATGGAATTATAGCGCCATAGTATATTGGGCATGCAGTGCAAAAGAGCGTGCTCAAAATAAAAATATATGTTGTCATTTTTATCATTTACATTACCTCATCATCAAGGAGTAATTTACTGTCGCATTGAAATATACAGCTCTGAATCAGTTGCTATTTTATCGATCAACTCATTGACAACAAAGCTGATCATATGTGCATTTTTCTTACCTGGCATCCTTTGCTTCGGAGTAAGGATCCCGATCATTCATATAAACTGGAATTAAATTATCCACATTTGATTTAGGATATTTTTTTGCAATAGCCAACATGTTTTCATTTATTACGATACACCTTCCAGCCATATTTATAATAGCGATTGTTTGGAATAAATTCACCCGCTCCTATATCCAAATCACCTGACATAGGAATACGCCATTGCCCCCAATGACAATCAACGCTTTTTTCTTTTGTCTTTAAATAACATTTTGAAATGCTACTATTATTGCTAAAGGAATCGCTAATAGCCTTATCCAAATCATCGTAGTATATCTGATTATTCTTAAAATAAATATTCGTACGAATAATTCCATTCATATATCCACATGATGAATTACTATGATATCTTAGATCATAGGTTGAAAGTATAATGCCTCGAGGATATTTCATGCGATTGATCAACTCAATATCACTATTTTCTTTTGCTATTTTTAAACCTCTTTTCCTTATAGAGTCATCTATAAAATGAATAGCCTTTACATTTATTTCACCTTTAAATTGACA
Organism: uncultured Myxococcales bacterium; assembly: GCA_964480565.1. Taxonomy (GTDB): domain Bacteria; phylum UBA10199; class UBA10199; order 2-02-FULL-44-16; family JAAZCA01; genus CAYZSU01. The sequence goes on from CAYZSU010000142.1 coordinate 2,646, forward strand.
ATCATTGGAATCAATAGACCGGCTAGCAGAAACAGAATACGTCCTTTTATTTTTCTTTTTTACTTGATCAAATATAATCAACATATGTTGTTTATTTTTTCCAAAAAAACCAAGCGTTTGGTTATCAATATTTAGCCACAAATTGCTTAAATCATGTCCACTATATTGCGAGTAAATATTATCCATACCCACTTCATGGATATCCTTTGTAATGATTTTTTTTTGACCGATAAACTCATTTCCATAACATACTGTGCCCATTCCCAACAACCATATCAATAGAATAATCATATTTTAACCTATTTTATTTTATTTACAATTTTCATGCTAACATTAGCATCGCTTAAATGACCACTTAATGTATCAAAGGAATCCTTGCTCTGTAGTGGGACTGGTGAAAAATAGGCATTTTCAGTATAAAAAGTGATTGTGATCAGAAAA
>CAYZSU010000143.1:0-2892 GCA_964480565.1 uncultured Myxococcales bacterium
AGCCAACATTCGAAGAAATATATGAAAAAATTCAAGACCACCTGGATAGATTCTAATATATTAGCAAAAAACGAAATTCGTAGATGTGCAAAATATTGGAATTTTACAAAAATCTGTAATTTACGATCGTAAAGTGGTACAATTTAACTTTACTTTGAACATGCCCTAGTGATAGTTTTTATATTATAGGAAATATTATGATTAAATTACTAATTGGAATATTAATAGCAATCATAAGTACAACAGTGCTTGCATTTGATTTCATGTATTTTAACGATGACACTGGCGAGCCAATCGGTTGGGAGCCGGGTGCGACTATTCACTATTATTTGGATCCGGGTGTACTGACGAAGTACACCAATGATCAACTTCATGAGCTACTCCAACATGCCATGCGCCAATGGGAAACTATCCCTTATGCGAATCCACCTCAGTTTGAATTTGCCGGATACTTACCAGAGGATATCAATGCCGAAAATTATCAGGATTATGTGATGCTGGGACGATGCTATTCGGATTCCATCGAAGATTGCGAACTCGAGACATACAGAGATTTAAAAACCATGATCATATTTGATGATGAACGAACATTACTTAATGATGAATTTTGCCGAATTAGTTCATGCACCGCACGTGCGGGCGCCCATGTATTTGAAGGCGATATTTGGGCGCAACAGCAAATTTTGCAAGGCATCGTCGTCATTGGCGCTGAAGCCACGCATTTTGGCGTAGACGGACTCATTGAAACAATGACACATGAACTCGGTCATTTATTGGGATTGGGACATCCGTATATCAATGCGCAAATGGTTCCTTGTTTGGATGAACCTTGCAACACGCAACGCTTTATATATATACCTACGATGGAATCCCAACGCATGAGCTCTTACCCCATCGAAGCGACTTCCTTACACCCGGATGATCATATGGGCATGCGCATGCTGTATCCAGCCGATGATATGGATGCGCATACTGCGACACTCACAGGTACGATCACTAAAGCAAATGGCGATCCCATGACCTATGCCAATGTCATTTTACGTGAAGTGAGTGATCCCTGGTGCAAGGCCTATTCCACATTTTCCGGCATCAATGTTTGTCGTGGTGGATTTACCCATCTTTGCGAGGAATATGATATGATCAGCGGTGATTTCATATTTAACGGCATTCCTTCAGGTACCTATACAGTATCTGTGGAAAATATATCCGGCTCGCAATATTCGGATAGCACCGGTATATTCGGACCCAATACCACTGGAAACGCAGAATTTTGGAATATCGATGACGTCGCCGATGAGGACCCGTATGTATTTACCACGATTACGATCGAAACTGGCGATACCATTTCAGATATTGATATCACCCTCAGTCATAATGAGTATACGGATGAGCTCACACAAATTATTCCTTATGATATTATGGATCATGCTTATAATGCACCATCCGCATGCGATAATCAGATTGACCCAACCATTATTGAATCCGTCGAGCGTATCCGCGAGGAAAAGGGAGAACAACCCAATGCTCCCGAACCCTCATCAGACACACCTTCTGATCCAGCAACAACACCTCAAAATATTACATATCCATCATCCAGCGGCTGTTCGCTGATTTCTTATTAATCCTGATTTCCAAAGGCCACCCAATGGAAATGACAGGCTGTATTGTTAATTAGCGAACCTGGATTCTCCGTCGGAGAAAGATAACATGCCACTGTAAATCCAGATCCATTTGCCGAAATCAACCGAGACACACGCTCCTTACTTACTGGATGCTGCCACATTATTGGATCCATCAATTCATCATGAATTTGAGTAATTTGTATGGATACCTGTCCATTCGCAACCCCTTCTTCAAAATTGATGTGACATGTATCAAAACCACCTGGATTTGGATTTGATGTATTTTCAAAGTTTTTGCCATACTCCCTCGTACATCCATTGCCAACAACTCCCCACGCCAACGCTTCCATTGATGATTTGCCACCTTCTAAATTGGCAATTCTCCCTGTATTTAAACTAATATTCGTGGCATTTGTAACTGTCCGCCCTGTATTTGTCGTAATAGCCGTCGCATTCGCATCAATATTACCCTCATTGGTATTCAGCCGCGCAGTATGCGAAGTAATTCGGCTGGAGTTCGTTGTAATATTCGTGCGATTTGTATTAACGCCCGCGGCGTTCGTTCCAATCGTTCCTGTATTCGTAGTGATATTACCGCGATTGGTATTAACGCCCGCAGTATTTGTTCCAATAATTCCCGTATTCGTGGTGATATTCGTACGATTGGTATTGATCGAACCAGCATTTGCATCAGCCGTTGTATTAGCGTCCAATGCGCTTTCATAGGCGGTTTCCAAACCACGCTGCACATTGCCATGGAGTTCATTATAATACTGACGCCCATTATCTAATGGAATATTCGCCGCTGGATGTGCACTCGTAGAATTTTGATGATCAGTCAATGCCGTGGCATTTGTATTTATCGCTATCTCATTCGCATCGATCTCAGTGCGATGGGTATTAATAATTGTCGTATGATTATCAATGGTTGTTAAGTTCGTTACAATTCGCGTATTGTGATCCGTTAATTGCGTATCATGTTCGGTATCTTTACTCTCACGGGATGTAGTTTCTGTTGCAATCGCTGTTGTCACTTCAGTTGCTGACTGTGTCACGGCCACATGGCGATTGGTTTCCTCATCCATCACGCGTTGATAGATAATCTCTAAGCCACGCTGTACATTCCCGCCAAGCGCTTCATTAAACAATCCACCGCTTGACAGTGGAATAACGCGGGCTTCGTGAGCCGCTTCTGAAGCAGCATGATCAGTTAAATCCTGTGCGCGACCAATTGTATCCGGCACTTGCGAGTCATTAATCGAGCCTTCCA
>CAYZSU010000144.1:0-2874 GCA_964480565.1 uncultured Myxococcales bacterium
GACACGAATAGTAGTTTTAATTCACCTCGAGAAATGGAGTTTCAACGGAATCGTCGATGGGAATTGATCGATCAAGATACGAATGCCACGTATTATTTACGTATGAAATCGGTCAATGAGTGCGGTGAGGGTGATTGGGGGCCGACGTATACATTTACTCAGGATATCAATCATTACCCAACGCAGCCAGCTCCTATTAGTCCATCAGATGGTGCGGTCAATGTATCATTAACGCCAGAAATTTGCTGGCAGAGTTCCCATCCGGATGGCAGTTCAATTCGCTACGAATTATATTTTCGTCGAGGCGATGGCGATTCATTTGGCTCATCGAATTTAAAATACGAGGGCTCTCAAAATTGTTATTCACCGCCAGCGCTTGAATGGGGTGAGGCTTATATGTGGAAGGTCAATGCAACTGATAATGATGGTAGCGAAGTATCAAGCCATATATATCGATTTACAACGACTAGTGATAGTAGTGCGCCCACAGGGAATATTATTGTTAACGGTGGCGCAGAAACAAGTGATTCCTATCGTGTGACATTGGAAATAAATGCTCAGGACTCAGGTGCTGGCGTTGAACGCATGTCGTTTTCCAATGATGGTATCAGTTGGACAAGTTGGGAGTATTTTAACTCCATTTATTTATGGGATTTAAGAAATTCAGAGTATGGTGGTCGCATTCGAGATGATGACAATTATACAGTGTACTTACGATTACGTGATAGAGAGGGAAATATTTCCTCAATCTATTCGGATTCAATTCAAAAAGTGGGTGGTGCGCCTGGTATTATTACATTGAATGGTCAAACAGTTGAATCGCTTAAAGCGGCGATAGAAGATGCTTCTGCTGGGGATACCATTTATCTGTCGCCAGGGACGTGGCAATTTGAAAGCGATTCCATGGTAATTCATGGTGCTAGCAGGGCAGTGTCATTAATTTTAAAAGAAAATGTGCATTTGATTGGCAGTGGCTTAACGAATACAAAACTGGTTTCAGATGATTACGGATATGGAATAGTGCTGCAGCCAGGCTCATCCATTACGGGGTTAACCATTGATAATAATACTGGACATAGCGCTGTTGTTCCTAGGGGGAATAATCTAATACAGCATTGCCGCATTACTGGGGCTGGCAATGATCGCCACTTTGGCGCAGGTATTTATATTCAAGATGATGATCTTCCTGTTTCGACAGTGAAGTATTCTATTATCGATAGCAATGATCAGGGACTTACAAATTATTCGAGTTCAAGTCCGTTAAGAGTGTTGAGTTCCACGTTTTATAATAATGGCACGAATATGCGTTGGGACCCGCCTCATCACGATTCTGAAGTGATCAATACTATTATAAGCTATGCGTCGGAAGTCTGTAATATATCCGGTCAGTCAGGGTTGCTAAATCAACTTCGACTGCTAAATAATAATGTGTTTGGAGAGGGTGGTGGCGGTAGTTGTTTAAACCCTCAAGGCAGCAATGGGAATATCAGTGTGAATCCGCGATTTGTTAATGCAGGGAGTTTTGATTTTGGGCTTCAGTCAAATTCACAGATGATCAATGCAGGAACACGGTCGACTGGATTTCCCTATGCCGGCAATTATCCAGACATCGGTGCGTATGAATATAATGCAACAGGTAGTATCCAAGTGAGTTCCGGTCATGCAGCAGCACGCTATGCGATTTCAGGCGATGCAAATTATGAGAGCTCAGGTGCAAGTTGGAGTCAAAGCAATGTGGCATCCGGATTGTACACCATTCAGTATTTTCCAATAGAAAATCACAATACACCGTGGAATCATACGGCATTTGTAGCGCCCGGCCAAACCCTAGTATTTGGCGAGGCCTATACACTGGATCAAGATGGTCCGAAGGGAAGTGTGGCAATAAATTTCAATGAATATGCAGTTCGAAGTTCCCTTGTTACAGTGCGATTGGATATGACTGATGCGGTCGCTGGGTTGGATAATGCGCAGATGCAATTATCCAATGATGGTGTAAACTGGTCGGATCCAGAAGTGTTTACTCCGATTGTACGCGATTGGGATTTAACCACAGTTGGCGGAGATAATAGCTCAGGTGAACGGACTGTCTATGTGCGTGTGTCCGATGCACTTGGCAATTGGTCGGATGCGATTATCGATACAATTGAGTATTTACCTGAACGCTCACCACTCGTGGTGCCAAATGATTATGCCACTATAGAGGCCGCCATAGAGGCCGCTCAATCCGGGGATATGATTTGGTTAATGCCTGGGGAGCATTCTGTTGCAAGCAATCAATTCGTCCTTCCACAAGGTGTTCGACTTCAAGGTGCTGGTGCAGAAACGACAATAGTTCATGCGCGTGTGAGTTTAAGTGAAAATTCGCAAGTAGATGGTGTAAGCGTAGATAATGGTTGGCCAAAGATTCAGATGGTTGGGACGAATTCAATTCTAAGTAATTCCAGGTTATTGCGTGCATCTCGATCTATTGATGTGTCAGGGTCAGGCGTCTATATTCGGAATAATTTAATTCACTATACTGATGAAGAGAATGGGCAAGGAGCCACAGGTATTTCAATTGTTTATGATGAATCAAATGCATTGATAGAAAATAACATAATTACAGGTACAGGTAGAGGGATTTACTCAAGTAGGCACCACATGCTTTCAGTATTTCGTCATAATATTTTTTATGACTTGGAGAGTTTGATGTGGGCACAGGATCCAGAACCAAACTTTCCAACAAAGGTGCTTTTAGAATCAAATTCAGAGTGGGAGGTTCCATTACGTTTTGATGATAATCCTGGCGTTGAAAGTATGCCTAGTATTCGAATTTTATATCATCGCAATGCCGATCCTTCTTTTATAGATCCAAGTAACTTCGATTATCGA
>CAYZSU010000145.1:0-2755 GCA_964480565.1 uncultured Myxococcales bacterium
GAATGCCGCCTACACTTTCGCCAACATTTAAATTCATAGCACCTCGCACAACCGGCACATCACTGAATTCTTCTAAATACAATTCCTCGCCATTTTCATCGACAATTCGAATACTCACATTTACTGCTGAATCTTCTACGATATTGCCGTCCATATCATACACCATACTTTGTTATGTTCATGCTATTTGCCTGAGCCATCATTGGCATGCAAAACAACATGAGCATGATCGCCATTTGCCCTCATTAAATTTAATATCCGCCTTGCATCTGAGCATTTCTGAACAGGCTGTTGGTTTTATATTCTCAAAAACACTATTCCATATTTTTACAATTTTCTAAAATTTTACTCCATAAAAATAGAATTTTGTAAAAAAATGGAGGGTTTGGTGCCCTATTCCAGTTTATACTTTACTTTGCACTGCATGAGATGATATATTTTATAGTATATGAAAATAATATATTCTCTTTTTTTAACCACGATAGTCATGATTTCTCTTATCTTAAGTCCCACATACGCATTTGATTTTTTGCATTTTAATGATCAAACGGGTGAACCTGTGGGCTGGGAGCCAGGCACGACCATTCACTATTATTTGGATCCAGGTACGCTCACAAAATATACCAATGATCAACTTCATGAGCTTCTCCAGCATGCTATGCGCCAATGGGAAAACATTCCCTATGCCAACCCGCCCCAGTTTGAATTTGCGGGCTTTTTGCCGGAAGACATCAATGCAGACAATTATCAGGATTATGTAATGCTGGATCACTGCTATACGGATCATATGGATCGCTGTGAACTCGACACATATAAAGATCTCAAAACAATGATCATATTCGATGATGAACGGGATATACTTGATGATGAATTTTGCCGGATTAGTTCATGCACTGCCACAGCAGGGGCTCAAGTATTTGAAGGAAGTTATCGAAATCAAAAATCCATATTACAAGGCGTGGTTGTCATTGGCGCGGAAGCCACGCATTTTGGCGTAGAGGGACTCATTGAAACAATGACACATGAACTCGGTCATTTATTTGGTTTAGGGCATCCGTATATCAATGCGCAAATGGTTCCTTGTTTGGATGAACCTTGCAACACGCAACGCTTTATATACATACCCACGATGGAATCCCAACGCATGAGCTCTTATCCCATCGAAGCGACTTCCTTACACCCGGATGATCATATGGGCATGCGCATGCTCTATCCAGCTGATGATATGAATACACATATGGGCTCGCTTTCCGGTACCATTTATAAAGCCAATGGCGATCCCATGACTTTTGCGAATGTGATTTTGCGGGAAATTAGCGATCCATGGTGCAAAGCGTATTCGACATTTTCGGGAATTAATGATTGTGAATTAAGTTTTACACATCTGTGTGAGGAACGAGCAGATCGTGGACTTATGAGCGGAGAATTTATATTCAATGGCATACCACCGGGTACATATACAATCAGTGTAGAAAATCTCCCCGGAACACAGTATTCAGATAGTACGGGTATTTATGGCCCTAATACCACGGGCCATGCGGAATTCTGGAATGAGGATGACATCGCCGATGAAGATCCATATATTTTCACGACTATTACTATTGCCGCCGAGGATATAATTTCAGATATCGATATCACCTTAAGCCATAGCGAGTATACGGATGATCTCGTACAAATTATTCCCTATGAAATCATGGATTTTCCTTATAATGCACCATCAGCCTGTGATGATACGATTGATCCAACCATCATTGAATCCGTCGAGCGCATCCGTGAGGAAAAGGGAGAACAACCCAATGCTCCCGCACCCTCATCAGACACGCCTTCTGACCCAGCAACAACACCTCAAAATATTACTTATCCATCATCAGGATGCGCTTTAATTGCTTATTCATCCTGATTTCCATAGGCCACCCAATGAAAATGGCAGGCTGTATTATTAATCAATCCCCCACCCGGATTTTCATCTGGTGAAAAATAACATGCCACTGTAAATCCCAATCCATTTGCCGAAATTAACCGAGATACACGTTCAGTGTTTACTGGAGAAGGCCACATTGTCATAATTCCATCGGAATTATAATATTCATCATGAATTTGAGTAATCTGTATGGATACCTGCCCATTCGCAACCCCTTCTCCAAAATTGATGTGACATATCTCAAAACCATCTGGATTTGATGTATTTTCAAAGTTTTTTCCATACTCTTTTGTACACTCGTTACCAACAACGCCCCACGCCAAGGCTTCCATGGATGATTTGCCTCTTTCCAACTTTCCAATGCGTGTATTATGCGCAGAAATATCATCTTCATTTCCCGAAATACGCGTTTCATGATCTGCAATCGATGCTGTATGCCCGCCAACCGTGGTATTCGTTGAAGAAATATTACCCTCATTGGTATTCAGCCGCGCAGTATGCGAAGTAATTCGGCTCGCATTATTTGCAATCTCCGTGGTATTCGTTCCAATAGTTCCCGTATTCGTAGTGATATTACCGCTATTAGTATTAACGCCTGCGGTATTTGTGCCAATTGTCGTTTGATTTGTATTAATCGCACCGGCATTTACAGTGGCGGCAGCATTGGCGTCCAATGCGCTTTCATAAGCGGTTTCCAATCCACGCTGCACATTGCCATGGAGTTCATTGTAATACTGACGCCCATTATCCAATGGGATATTCGCCGCTGGATGTGCCGTATTGGAATTCTGATGGTCGGTCAATGCCGTGGCATTTGTATTTATCGCTATTTCA
>CAYZSU010000146.1:0-2730 GCA_964480565.1 uncultured Myxococcales bacterium
AACCAAATGGCGACAGGATTTCACACCCATTCAGATTTTGCCTGATATCACAATTGTCCCTAGCTGGGAAGATTATTCTCCATCACCCAATGAACATATCTTATCCATTGATCCTGGCATGGCATTTGGCACGGGACTTCACCCAACAACGCAATTATGCGCATCATTAATGCATGAACAACAGTCTAAACAGAAGATAAATTCAATACTGGATATTGGTTGCGGTAGTGGTATATTGATGATGATTGCACATTTAATGAATATTCCAAAAATCAATGGTGTTGAAATTGACCTTGATTCGATTGCTGTTGCAAAAGAAAATTTTGCAATAAATCATATGCCTGATTACATCATTGTATCCCAACTATCCACCATCAAAGCAAAGTACTCCCTTGTGATCGCCAATATATTGCTTAATATTTTAAACACCTTGCATCTAGAAATAATGAATTGCATTGCAGATAATGGCCATTTAATCCTCTCCGGAATCACACCTGATCAAGTAAATACACTAATCTCTCCTTATATGAGTCAATTCATAATTATAGATCAATATTCTAAAAATGATTGGAGTGCGATACTATTACAAAAAAAATAATCTCATTTTTAAAGGAGGCATATGCCACAATTTTTCACAGCTGAGATATGCACTATTAATGACACAGTGACACTGACAGGAAAAGAAGCGCATCATATTAGCAATGTGCTTCGCCTGCAAAAAAATGACTGGATTGTACTGTCCAACGGCAAAGGGCGATCATTTAAAGCAATGATTCAGTCCATTGCTAATAAAGAAATTATACTGCTTATTACAGAGGATATCACACGACATGCAATTGCAAATGCACCCAGCATTGCATTATCTATAATTCGAAAAGATCGTTTTGAATGGGCAATTCAAAAACTGATAGAACTGGGTTGCAATCATATCATCCCTCTAATTACAAAACGGACAAATAACTATTTAAACTCAAGTAATTTAGAGAAAAAGAAAAATCGCTGGCAGGAAATTGCATTATCTGCTGCCAAGCAATCGGGGCTCCCTCAATTACCCATAATTGATAACCCTGTATCCTATGTCGATTTAATAAGCACGCCTCAGCAATTTAATCACCGTATTATATTTTATGAAGGTGAGAAAACACATACAATTAATACATTTTGGCAGGAACAACACTGTTCTAAGGGTAAAACAGTATTAATTGTTGGGCCAGAAGGTGGATTTAGCATGGATGAAATTTCATTATGTGAAAAGAATGCAATCCATTGCTTAAATTTAGGCCATCAAATTTTACGTGTTGAAACGGCTGCAATTGCAGCCTTAACTATTTGGCAATATAATCTTGGTAATATTTAAACGTTTTCTACCTCTTATTATTTTTTCATTTGAGAGGTCCTGTATAATTCCATTGCTCTTGGTAGTATTTTTTCAAGGGCCTTAAACCGCTCACCACTACTAGGGTGGCTTGCATAAACACTTGCGGCCCTCCTTTTCTGTTTGGCTGCTTTTTTCCATAATTTTATTGCAGCGCGTGGATCATACCCTGACTTTGCCATATAAAATAATCCGATTTGATCGGCCTCCAATTCATTTTTACGTGAATAACTTGGAATAAATAGACCAATACCTCCCTTAAAAACTTTACCAAATAAATTGCTATTTTCTGATGATCCACTTCCATATATTGCGCTTTGCACCACCGAACCAACGACCATTATAGTCATATTTCTGCTTAAAGATTCCGTAACATGGCGTGCATTTGCATGTGCCATTTCATGTGCAATCACTGCAGCTAGCTGATCTGTATGTCCTTTATCAACCAATCCATTTTTTTTATTCCATAAGCCTGTGTATACCATCATTTTTCCACCCGGTGCACACCATGCATTTACCACATCATCTAATTTGGCTAAATGAATCTCATATGAAAATTGTGGATAGTGAGTGACTTGTTGTAACTTACTAACAATACGCTGAATTCGTTGATATTCAACACGATCTGCATAAGCATCTAATAATACTTTTTTTTCTCTGAACGCATTTAATTGAGATTTTAATACATTCCTACCTAAGGGCACTTCCTGTTGAATTGCATAAAAATTGAATGTACTTTTCCCAGACACCCTATCCTTTGCACATCCCACTGACATAACTATCAACAAAAATAGCATACTTACTATCTTACAAAGTTTATATATAAGGGATAGTTCCACAAAATGTCTATTTTCCAACAAGCCCATAAAACATACTCCCTATGCTATTTTTTTTTCAACCTCACTTGCACATATTCGTTCTTTTTTGCACGACACAATTCTTTTTCAAATTTTGTTTTTCGATTAATAATATCTATTTTCTCATTTTCAATTTCTTCACGAATTTCATGCCGCATTGTATCACTGCATTTTTTGCGTTCATAGTGCCTATCTTTAAAATAAATACATGCAATCATCACAAACATCGTAATTACCGCACCTACTGTAATAACTATCATCATAATTACCTCAGCAATGCACTTAATGATTTTTGAAAAGATGCTAATAATTCTTTGTCTTCTATTTTCTTGCCATTTGTATCCCGAATATAAAATACATCCGTTGCCACATGTGTATGCGTTGAAATTCGAGCAATATCAACAGACATCCCTTTTTCCTGGATATAATTGGCAATATCAAAAAGAAGTCCTTTTCTATCCGGAGCATGAATTTCAACAACTGTTTGTAATGCAGAGA
>CAYZSU010000147.1:0-2692 GCA_964480565.1 uncultured Myxococcales bacterium
AGAGCGAAATATTAATGTGAGTTGGCAGACGCAAATGGCTACGCGTGTGGAGGTAATGCTTGTACGTGATGGCAATGCACAGCAGCTATTGCGTGTGGATGAATTTGGGCAGTTAGCACAAATGCAAAATCAAACGATTTTAATGCCAGTGTTTGAAGGCGAAGGAGCAGCCTTTATTCGTGTGGATGCCTATGGCCCTGGCATGGCAGACGGTGAATTTGCATCCAGTGAATTATTGCCCATTATGCTTCGTCAAATTCCAGATGAAGGCGTATTTAATTTTTGTATCGCCACGCAAGGAAATGGTTGTGTGAATACGCATTCCATTGATTTTGTGCCAGGTGCCTCTCATGGCTTGGCGACTGTGGAATGGGTTGTTAATCCAGAAGTAACCGCACGTGTGGTGCGTTTATGTTTTAACCAAGCGCCCGATGTGAATGGTGCATGTATTGCGGATGGTTTGGACTTACCTGAAGGGGCTAATTTTGAAGACTTGGGAAATGGCAATGGTATTGGATCGGCTGAAATTCAAGCGGCATCAGCGATGCCTGTATGGTTGGTGACGCAACCGATTGACGATGTGATTGATGTGGCCTATGCGCAATCTGTACAGGTGAATATCAATGCGCCAATAATCAGCACATTTAACGCGGATCATGATACGATCAATCAATTTTCACCAAGTGCATTATCATGGAATAATATTATCAATGCGATATCACTTCGTTTGGAATTAACTGCGGGTACGGATGTGACATTAATTGAGGACGGAAATATGCCGCGTGCATTTCCATATGAGGCAGATGAAAACTTTGAAATGCTTGATTCACATAGCTTGGGTTATGTGTCGAATGGTGCTGAGAATGTTGAGATGACATTGGTTGCAATTGGTCCTGGTGGGGAAACGCGTCAAACTATTTTAGTGACAGTTAACGATGTTCCACTGTTTCCAGCAAGTATCGTGTCGCCGATTTCGGATGCAGGTCTGTATGCACCGACGCGTATATTTATAGATATGATGGCCAGTGAGCAGGCATTGGATGATGACCAAGCCCAAGCCAGTGATCAGGATATGATTTCATTTTATGGCATTTGTTATCAGGCCTATCGCAGCGATGAAAATGGTGCAATTTTAGATCCAGATGGCAATAAGGAAAACGATCGTATTGCAGGTGTAGGCAGTGATTGTCCGGATGTGATCAATAATCGATATGCAACGGTTGATGCATTGCCAGAGGGAGTGATTTTACTTGCGAGTAAACCGTCAGATGAGTGCACAGGGTTTGCTGCCAATTGTGAAATTATCAATGATGAAAAACATTATACCTATTCATTGCGATTGGACCCCAAATTAAATGATCCGGATAATGTGGAATTAAGCGAATATATTCGATATGAATTTCAAACCATGGTCATTGATGCGGGGCGCAATAATTTATTGGGCATTCGATTGCTGGCGGATAGTCATAGTATTGTCACCGATGATAGTGTGGTCATGTGGTATGACTATGAAGAGGACTTTACTATAAGAGGCCCATGTTCAGAGGACTTGCCCGATCATACTGTATGCGATCAAGGTCGTCATTCGTATCATGGTGAGCCTTTTGGTGCGATTAACTGGGTGGATGGTTGGGCAGAATTTAGCCCAAATGCCGAACGTGATAGTTGGATTATTGTGGACGGATCATTGCCGCGCTTGCAGCAGTTTACAGTGGAGTCTGGGGTAACATTGTTTGACGCTGACAATGCACGTGCATGGTTATTTTTACTTCAAATGGGTGATCCCACTGATTTTAATCAGGATGGGGCAATTAATGTGATTATACGCGATACACCGCGTTTATACCTTCGTATGCAGGATGAACTAACTACCGGAGATTTTAGGGAGATTGATATGGATTATGGTGGTGATCCATTGGCGACAGAAAGTCTATACAATTTAGCCTATACCTGTGATGAAATAATGAGTATTCACTTGAATGGTGTTCGAGTGGATGATCCAGAAGAGAATTTATGTCAGGGGAATATTATGAATGTGGGCGAATATCCCTCAGATACCATTGTTGGCGCGGCATTTCATACGCCAACTATGCCAGTTTATCGACCATTTGAAGGTCGGATGAATAATATAATCGTATATGATCGACCATTAAGTGACGCAGATCTTGCAAATAAAGCACGGATAGAAGAGTAGATTTATTGCGGGTTGGTATAGTTTGAGCAAACACGCTCAGCGTCTATAAACGCTGGGCGTGTTTGTTATTATGAGTGTGTCGAAAAATAGGTATTTTGAGGACAAATCCCAATGGCGTTATCCCAAACACCAAGTATGGGACTGTTGAGAAATAGCAATTAGTGGGGTTGTTCAAAAATACCCAGATTCTAGGCTCCCGCAAACCTGTAACCGGAGCGTACATGCGAGTACGTGAGGATTGCGGGTGCAGCGGGAAACACCGAAGATGGGTGTTTTTCAACAACCCCAGTATGTCATTCCATACCCCTCGTATGTCATCTTTATGAGTGAATGATGTCATCCCTCCCGGACACCCAGCATGTCATCGTCGGACTCACGATTGTCATCCTGGCCCGTGAGTCCTAAGATCCATAGGTGTTACAGCACTTACCGTATATTACTGTATGACTGGATGCCCGATAAATGCATTCGGGCATGACAGGCATTTTTTGTCATCTT
>CAYZSU010000148.1:0-2663 GCA_964480565.1 uncultured Myxococcales bacterium
GATGATCAAATAGGATGGATTGCACCACATTAAGCAACTTGGGAACTTTTTGAACTTCATCAATTAAAACGCGATCAGGCTGATGCAGCTGAATCTGGCCCAACAATTCAGATGGATTGCGAATAAACCTATCCTCAACTTCCGGAATGAGCAAATCGATAATCAAGGCTTTGGAATCGCCAAAATACTGATGGAGCAATGTGGATTTGCCTGTGCCCCTTGCACCAAACAGGAAAAAGCTTTGTTTTTTCGGCAAGTTAAGTATTCGCTGGAACATACTCCATAATAGTACGCCGATTATGGAGCATTGTCAAATTACATATCCATCAAAGCAACCCAATATCCATAACATGCATTTTTTTGGATATTATATTATTCATATGGATATTTTTGGATATTTTTAGATATAATACATCCATTATGACAGACTTTTCCTATATGACAACATTGAAAAAACAGATCGATCAGATGCGACCCATTGATGAACACTTACGGGACTACCCCCAAAGTAGCAATTTTAAGGACTTGTTCAAAAATACGTTAGGATTGATTGGGCCTCTATTGAACTACTAAAACTGCTATTTTTCAATAGTCCCTCCAATCAAATTGATGTTTGAGCGGCTAACGCCATATTCCCCAGCAAGCTGTGTCCATTTGCTTAAGGCTGATCGTGTTTGCTCCAAAATCTCATCAATAATATCTTTGGACAATTTTGCTTCCAGACCAAGCTTGATCAGGTTATCTTTACTCGGTTTTTTGCCTTCACCCATGACCATGGTGCTTTGTTCGCCACGAGGACCCGATGAAAATGTTAGATCATACGCCGGTGAAAGTTTCCATTCACCGGTCTCATCCATTAAAAAACTAAAATTCTTGGCATGATCATCGCGATTATTAGCTAGAACATTAAACACGGCCAAACGATACATTTTTTCGACTTCCCTGATATCTTTTGTCAAGATCATGGTTAGCGCCATTAAATCCTCATAATCTAGCGAAGGTGTTCTAAAATCAGAGTGTAACAAACCAGAGGCAGTATGCATGTGCAGCCGTTTATTGCCCTGCCTGTCAAAGCGCTTAACAGCAAAATACCCGCCTCCTTTTTGTGATGGAAATAAATACACCTCCGGCATAATCAAACCAGCATCACGCGCCATCAAGGCATAGACATATTCAATTGCACCGGCATCTATGCCATCACCCGTATTTGAAAACTTGACCAACCACGGCTGATACTCTGCCTGCAGCTGGTGCAAGCCGTGGATAACATCCTGCCTATTATTATGAAGCCCAATCATTGCTTTAGGACGTGCACCAGCTGACGACCCATTTAACGCAAGCAGCTTTTCCAATACATCTGCAGCTTCTCCTGATAGAACTTGCTCTGTCTGTTCCGCAAGGGTGTCGATATTAACCCGATCATCAAAAAACTCACTCGTATGGTCGGGTTCATAAACCAATGCACCCATACCTGTAAGTCCAACATGTGCCAACCGATCTAGCGGCAAGAGCTCTTCGGGCATAATACCGATCGACCTCATTTTGCGATCCAGCAATAAACGTCCCCATCCATCTGAAAGGCTGTCATTAAAAACACCCGGCAAACCTTCAAAAAGAAACGGATCAAAGGACTGAACGCCTGGTTTTAACGCACATTTAATCGGAGATATCTCCAATTCCCGGCCAATGAAGGTGTTATCATACTCAAAATAGATTTTACGCTCTCGCCTTGCCAATTGCCCAACAGGAAGTGTCTCATCACCAATACATAAACCCACTTTAATATATGAAATAGGCTCAAAACTCATGACCGCCACCCATATTTACGTAACTTTTGTGGGCGACCTTCCAGCACATCGTCAATAGACTCAAAACTCTCGTCACTGGCTTTAAGCGCATCAACAATATCTTCAATGCATCCAAGCACCATCAGCAGTTTGAGAAATGACTCCAGCGAGATCAGCCCTTTTTGCTCAAACTTACGCAATGTCGGCAGGCTTACGCCAGCTCTGTTCGCTAGCCCTTTTTGAGTAAATCCCTGCTGCAAGCGTTTCACCTTCACTTGCTCGCTTAAAACCTTCTGCGCTTTTGATATTGTTAAAAGTGATACCATTATATAAACTTTCTCATTTTAGACTCCAATATAAACATTATAGTATTAGTTTTCAAAGAAGTCAACGGACACATATAGGTGTGCAGGACGGATCGCATTAACATTATAGTAGAATATCGCATGATATAGCGGGAATAGCGGGCACTTAAAGCCAGCTATCAGCAATATAGCAACTTTTTTAGGATTTTAATGAGGTTGCCTGTGGGTATCTATTTGTTAAATTGTTAAACGATATATGAAATCTATAACCCCAATACCTCAAGACCGCGCTGCCAGGGCAGCAACTCAATACCATTATGTATGCGCGCAATCGGATCCTGCGATAAGCAATACGCGTCACAGGCACCCATATCACGCTTAAATTGGGACAGCGTTCGTAATTTCTCACCATCCACGCGATCCGTTGATTTAATTTCAATAAGTGCCAGTGGTAAACCGGGCCGCTCAATAATTAAATCGATTTCCGCATCATCCTTTGTACACAAATAGGAAAAGCGATAATCATTCATTGCATAATGGCTGCGCTTATAAATTTCCAAAATAATGAACT
>CAYZSU010000149.1:0-2612 GCA_964480565.1 uncultured Myxococcales bacterium
AATTAATCGAAGTGCCAGTTAAACACTCCCTAAGATAGCTCTTTTATGGCAATCCCGTTGTCTATTTTTCAACAGTCCCATGATGATTGCATGGATATCATTGGTTTTGAATAGATAACCACGGGTAAGCCCGTGGTACTCCCCAACTACCTCATGCTTCGCATGGGAAAAGGGGCTGTTGAAAAACGCCCATCTTCGGTGTTGTTCAGCAAATTCAATTCAGTTACATACTCGTATGTATGCGCCTTCATTGAATTTGCTGTCCGCCTAGAATCTGGGCATTTTTGAACAGCCCCTAAAACACCTATTTCTCAACAGTCCCGAAAAATAAGGAAGCATTCACCCACGCGCTGGGCGCGTGGTACTCTGCGGGCTTGCTTGTGGATATCTTTCAGCGAGCAATGCTCGCGAGAGGGGGAGGCTCCGACGGCTTTTGCTGACGGAGGGGGCTTTCGCCAAGCCCCTAATAATAGATTATTGAGGTCAGATCGTCGTTCGAGATTGACTTCCGCTAGATTGAGTCCTTGATTGCTTGCAAATTGTCGTACCAGAGTGGATTTGCCAACTTGCCTGGCATCGCGAATGACAAGCGGTTTGCGATTGAGGCGCTGCCACCAGTTCTGCAAATGTATCTCATAATATTGCTTTATTAAATAGAATTGTACTAATATACCCTAATTTTGTCATTATATATGACTTTTTTATGGTATCTTTTGTCAAAAACAATAGATTAGGTCGTTTTTTTGGTGATATTTTACTGCATATTTGAATATATAATAAATAGTATTTTGTTCTATGCTTGACTATAGAATAAAATATTGTTTATATTACATTATGGATAAAAATATTGTTCAATACGTACAGCATCAAATTGCCCAAGCTCCGATGCGCTTGCAAGGGGGAGTTACGGATTTTCAGAATCAACCCTATCCCAGGCGACATATATATAAAAAGTTAGAAAGGCATGTGAATGCTTTTTTCAATGGGCAGCTTGGGGAACGCTGGGTGATTATGCCAGGGCTAAGGGGGCTTGGAAAAACAACAGCATTATCCCAATTGTTTTTGAATATGGTGCCGCGATTTGAGCCCATTCATATGCTTTATGTATCCCTTGATGAAGTGGTGGGCCTTCTTAATTCCAGTTTGATGGAGGTCTTGAATGCTTATGAGATGATATTAGGGGAGAATTTTGAGGGACTTACGCATTCAATTTGTATTTTTGTCGATGAGTCACAATATGATCCAAAATGGGGGCTGACATTAAAATCACTTTTTGACAAGAGTAAGAAAGTGTTTATCTGCTGTACTGGGTCATCTGCGATTGCTTTGCAAACAAATAGCGATGTATATCGGCGTGCCATTATGGAAAAGCTCTATCCACTGAGTTTTCCAGAATTTCAAATGCTAAAAAAAGGTGTTTATCCAGTAAAAGGCATAAAAACATCGCTTAAACAGGCGATTTATTTTTCAAATAATGCGGATGATGCATTTAGCAAACTTCAGGTGCTGGAAAATGATATTCGTCAGTACTTTACATATATTGATAAACTGCAAATTCAGAACTACTTGATGCGTGGCACATTTCCATTTGCATTTCAATTTACAAGAGAAAATCAATTGTTTGAATCGATCAATGGGTTGTTGGATAAAATCATTCAACAGGATATTGAATCTTTAAAATCATTTGATTTGAAAACGCGTCATTCAATTAAGCAACTATTATTTCTATTGGCAGATACAGAAGGAGTATTAAGCATTAGCAAGTTGCAGGGGATAGTTGGTATTGATAGTGCTATTACGATTGGGCAGGTATTATCCGTTTTGGAGCAGGCAGAACTGTTGATTCGTATTTTGCCATATGGATCTCAGATGAGTAAACTCAATAAGCCATCTAAATATCTGTTCATGTCGCCGGCAATACGAATGTCACTGTTAGGTCTTGTTGGTAAGGAAGCCACGTATCACACGCGGCTGGGTCATTTAATGGAAGACATTGCAGCGATGCATTTTCATCGTGAATTTGTTAGTTCAGGTATGGCATCGCTATCCTATGATAGTGCAGCTGGCGGAGCTGACTTTATTTTACAAATGGCGAATCAGCGCGATGTTGTGGTTGAAATAGGTATGGGTAAAAAGGGCATGAAACAAGTCATGACTACCATGAAAAAAATAAAAAGCGATTATGGTATTGTCGTCAGCGATGGTTTGCTTAAGAAAAGTGATGATGGCCGTGTTATATGTATTCCACTACAGTTTTTTCTGATGATGTAATCATTTTTAAACATTATGGGTATTTTTCAACACTAGTCCCATTTATATCAATCATACTCAGTTTACCCTCCCCCCTAATACGAATGACATGATATTGCTTTCTTTCACTGTTGCCTAATGGGGCTGCCCGTTGGAACGCCCATCTTCGGCGTTGGAATTCCAATTCCAATTCAGCACCATACTCGTATAGTTGCGCCTTCATTGGATTTGCTGCTTGCTTAGAATCTCTCACATTTTTGAACAACCCCCAAAATTGATATTTTTCACCAGTCCCATTATATTCCTCATCGCCAATGTTGGATATTGTCAGATTTTTTGAGTTAACGATTTACTCATTTTTA
>CAYZSU010000150.1:0-2607 GCA_964480565.1 uncultured Myxococcales bacterium
ACAGGATACGCCTTTTTTCTTAAATCGCCCATACACCAGATTCGACTATAACTCATTAGTCTTGAGCATATAGTTGAATCATTTGGGGGTGATTTGCTCCATAACCCTTAAAATTTTTTATCATAGTATTGAGACAAGAAGTAGTTTGCAGCATTGAATACTTCAAAATAATTTTTATTTGCCTTTTTAAACATGTGCTCATTTCTTATAGCAACCCAATTCCCAGGGTAGCATTTCAGTAAATCATCGATAAATATAAAATCTACACCGTGTTTTGGTTCAGAATGAATGATACCTCCTGACCCTAAGCGTAATGCAACATGGGAAAATTTAGCTTTTTTTTAAATAATAATATTTTGGTAGAATTTGTTTTTTTTGGCAATCTTTCTTCCCCCATTAAGAAGCAGGACGTCTCTAACTATTTGAGACGGACATTCTGGTTTTTCAAAATTACCCTCGTAAATTTAAAGAGGATTGGCCATGATTTTCATAATGGATAAAATATAGTATGACTAAAAATCGGCATAAATTGCACCAATATTGATTCCGCCAATCGTCTTACCAGTATATGCGTCTTTCAGTTTATGAGTGCCTTCTGCTAGTTGTGGTGTTCTAATTCCAGTCTCTTGGGCTTTATAAGATTCGACATACGCTGACAAATGATCGGCGACTTTAATCAGTTGGCCGTCAATTGGAGAAAGAGCGTTATCATTATATTTTTCAGATATTTCATCAGTGCTTATTGTCTTTACTTTCCCGTCATGTATTATTTTGCTGTCAAATTCGTCTTCTGTATAATATCTGAATTCATTAATCCATGATGCTTCTATCAGTGGGATAATCTCGGTTTCGACCATTTCTTTCTCTATTGCCCCAATGACATCTGACAACTCAGGGACAGCACCTTTGACAGGTGATATAATATCCCTTGTAGCAGCCTCTGGAAGATCGTGAAATAAACCTCCAAAAAAATTATTTCTCCGCCGTTCTTCGCATGCTTTTATTTCAACAGAGAACAAGTAGGATAAACATGCCACCATCAAACTATGGCCCAGTACTGATGTCGCAGGAATTCTAGGAGTATGGCTCCAGCGTATTTGGAAACGAAGTTGTCCAACTAAGTCAATAAAATCTGACACTGAGCTTTTTGTGATGATTTTCTGCATCCCTATTAAATGCAAATATTGTTCTATGTCATTAAACATTAACCTTTCAATTTCTTGTATTTGGTAGCCGTTTGGATTTGCATTTTTGATAATTTGAAACTCCCAAAAGCTGGCATATATATGAGCTGCTGCAAGAATACTTTCGCTCAATGGATCAAGTATGCTTTCCCCTACCATATAAGCTTGAAGTTCTGCTTTTATGTCATCATGATCAATGCAGGGTTCAAGTTGAGCAAATACCCAATGGTTTAACCTAGCAAAAACTTCTTTGTCGTTGTGTTTAATCTTGCGATAAACTGGTGACTTTATATCCGATAGTATTACACGGCGTAATAATTCAAAAATTCCACCTTTAATGATATTACACCATTGTACGTTTGCTCCTTTTTCTTGCTCATATTTTGCCAAGCAGTAGGCTATAATCATTTTGTGTGCATTTTTATCCATTTCTGTGAGTTCAACTGGCCGAACCTTGTCATTCCATCTTTGGATAGAAAAAGCATCAAACATTTTCAAAATCAATGACTTGCGTACCATGTTTGTCCCTTTGTGTTTAAGATGCCTATCACAGGTTGTGTTTTGCTATATCTTGCTGAGGTTGTTAATGATTATTCCTGGTGTTCACTCACTTTGCCAGGAAACTATATGATAGTATAATGTAAAATCCAGAAAAATCGTTATTTTGGTATTTTTAAAATGAAAGAGAGGATTATCGTTAATCAGGAAACATCTTTGGAATTACGAATAAGTTCATTGTCGGACGACAACGTTTTGATGGGGCGGGTGGGTATATGAAATACTTGAAAAGGGGCAGTTTAATTTTATTAAAACACATGGCTAAGCTATATTGAAAAAAATTGGGACAAGCTGAAATATGAGAATCTATGTATTCATACACAAAAAAAGGCAGCCACATTTCTGGGCTGCCTTTTTGCGTAAAGAGTTAATTGTAAAGTAAATGAAATGCTAGGGTATTAGATAGAAGGTGTTCCTTCTTTAAGTTCTTTTACAATATTCTCCCTGAATTCTTGGCTATCCTCATAGCCATGCACTTTCATTCCATGTTGAACGACAGCTTCCAGTAGCTCCTCTTTGGTATCAGCTGATAGAGCGACACTACACTTGACATCACCGGGGTAGTCTCTACAATCAATAAAATATCTGTTCATGACCTGTACCTCCAAATGTTAAGTTTTTTGTCGTTTGCGTTTTGCTTGGTTGTACTACAATGTGTAATGATTGCTGTCTGTTTAATCAAGAGCTTAATTTGTTGTGTTTGACATACTCCGAAAGAAAAAATTCCATAGTAACTAGGGTAGACCACGTAACTAAATTGGTTAAACGTGGTCTGTCCAGAATGGCACTAGTTTATGGCTAGTTTTTTGAAAGAACCACCTGATAATATTGGTGAAAATTGTTAAATTAACTCATGGAAAATTCA
>CAYZSU010000151.1:0-2603 GCA_964480565.1 uncultured Myxococcales bacterium
GCATAGGAGTCACCTCTTCATCCATTTTATAGCTGATCCATTTTTCAACAGCATCTAAATGCCAAATCCCAAGAACTGGGTGGTTCCATAATCTCCGATGGAACGGAATGGGTCGAACGGTAATCGAAAATTTTGTCTATCGCAATTTTCAGGATATTCTGCTTCAATTCTTCAGATTTGACCATCAATGTCATATCGATCAAGTCCTTCACTCTTGAATTCTCGGAGTCCTCTCTGGGCAATGTATATGCATGCAACTTTTCAGCGAATTGCTGTTCCTTAGATATGGCAGGAAATGAAGTATGTTCGATTTCGGCAAAACCGAGCCAGTCTTTGCTCGCAATATAGTCAATTGGTTCCAGAAAAAGGGAACTAATTACGATATCTATCGGGAAACGAATGAATAAGCGATTATCTAATAATGCATCGATGGGGAAGCGATATCCTCCATATGGAATTGCTTCAAGATCAAGCGTAGGTGCTCCAACAAGAAATTCAAAAAAGTCCTCTGAATTATCTTGCACTGCTTCCTGTAACATATGTCGAATAGCTTGATCCTGAGCGTCTCTCGTTTCGATACGATCTGCTTTGATCACAAGGTCAATATCTTTTGTGGAGCGGGCATGTTTGACTCTGAGCTCCATTGCATATCCGCCCTTGAGTAATAGATCTTTCGGAAAATATCGAAACAGACGTGAAAGAAGTCGATCGAAGGCAACCTGTCTCCGCAGTCTTTGCAGTTCCATTCCCGTTTTTCGAGAGTTATTTTTAAGACGTTCTTCAATGGCCATTCTGAATGCATTTTCTGTAGCATAATGTTTCATCATCATTTCCTTTCCTATGCTTCAATCACGTACTTGGCAAGAGATGGCTCCGTTTCTATGAGTTTCACGATATCCTTTTCGGTCAAAAATCCTCTGGAACGAAACTCCCTGACAGCCTGTTTTACAATGTCATCAGGCGTAGTTTCTCCATAGATAAGATCAAGTACAGTTTTAAATGGTGTAGTTACTGCATATCCACTTTTTTCCCGGATATCTTTTTTATGCAATTTGGCACGGTATAAAACGATCACATCGGGAACTTGTGCAGATTTGCGAAAACCAATGGGAACAGTCATGTGTAACTTGTTCGGCATGGCATCGCTGATATCGTAGATGCTGAGAGCCGTTTCGTGAGAGTAAACACCTTCAGGGACCTCGTTCCTGTTTCTAGACCAGAGTGTCCACAAGACCATTTCCCCCTCAGGGAGGTAAGGAAAATTTACAAGGCGGTAAATACTCCTGTATTCACGGATCCAATGTCCTTGTTTGATGTGATAGGTATGGTTATTTGACAAATATCCGGCAGAAATGGCCTGTTTAGTTGTAAAATAGCCCATTTGACTTTCTGCAATCTGGTAAAGTTTTTGTTCCGGGTTTTTATTCATTGCACAATATCCTTAAATAATAAGTATATTATGCATATTTATATCATGATATCAACATAATTCACTTAATTATTAAGGCAATCATGTTCATTTTTATTGATAGGCCCATCTCATCTCCAATTGCACCAATGAGAGCTCTAACCCGTGGAGATTCTTTCAATGCGTATTTCGCTAATCGATCACATGATATTTCATACTTCTCTATATAAAGTATAAACTGGAATAGGGCATCAAAACTCCATTTTTTTAGAAAATTCTATTTTTATGGAGTAAAATTTTGGAATTGTAAATTTAGTGTAAGTATATATTTATGTTTGATGTTCAAGCGTCATCAAAATGAATATTGTGAGCAATTTCTCAAAATGAGTGACTGGCTTAATGTGCATGTATTTATGAAATACTGATAAGTGTTTGATATTATTTAGGAAAAAATTATATAAATTCTGGCATAGACATTGCTAAGTAAAAAACGACTTTGATGACTTTGGGGGCGAGATATGAAAAAAATTTCTGTTGTACTGATTCTATTGATATTAATGATTCCTACTTCAAGTTTTTCTGCCGGATACGACGAGATTTGTGAATCTGGACATACATATCATCAACGAGATGTATTATCGCTTGAGAAATTACAATCCATATTTACTAAAGAAGAAATAGAAGCGAAGGCTGTAAAGTTAGACAGGGACAATGATGGAAAAATTGATCAGGTTGTTATTTGCTTTGATGGAAATCAAATTCCGATGCGCGGGTCGATCAATAAATCAATAAAAATTGTGAATCCGTATGATGCCGCTCAGATAGTTATTCATAAGCTTCATGCGATGTTTGGTGAATCTGGAAATCTATCATTGCGCGATAATACAATTTTAAATAATTCAACAATTACCGGAAATGCAATTTTACCAATATATATAAAAGGGAAGAACGTTATATTACAGAATACGGCTGTTGTATCAGATGATATTGCAATTGAGATACGATCGGCTGAAAAAGTGCGTATTGAAAAAAGCGACATACGCGCATTAGCGGGAATATCGTTAGTTGATACAAATGATGTGAAAATATTGAAGACAAGTCTTGTTGTAAGTGATTTTGCTGTTGAAGTGCGAAGAGTTAATACCAATTACGTAAATAAATCGTGGGTTAAATACGTGCCCAATCTCTAGTGCAA
>CAYZSU010000152.1:0-2582 GCA_964480565.1 uncultured Myxococcales bacterium
TATACCACATTATTAATCTTATTACTCGTCAATTCATTGAAATCGGTGTACTAGGTTTTTTTGTGAAAAATATATAATGATGATTAAAAAAAAAAAAGGTTATATGTAAATTGATGGTGAACTTTATGTAAGAATATAAAAACACTTTCGTTTTTTAAGTTTATTTTGATTTTTTCTTGGAATATCAATAGTTCTGTTGGTTTGACAAAATCAATAAATGTGTTATCGAAAAACATACACTATTAAAAAAGGCTTGTGCCACTATGCAAAAACAGCTTGTTAAATACACAGTAAATTCAGAGTCTAGAAAGAAATTGCTGCTGGAAATAGATAGTTTTTATATTGTTTGAATAAAAGGACTGATTAACTTAACTGTTAGTCAGTTTTTTTATGCCACCAGGCTTGTTAATCAGAATAGGAGTTTCTCATGTTTCAGTCCATTGTTTCTAATAGTGTTGTTGCAGGGATGAATCCAAATGCTTTTGCTCAACTGGCAAGGCCAATTCAAACTTTAGGTGTAACTCTTCCAAGCTCTATCGAAACTTTACATAATGTATATCCATTTAGAACGCCTGCTATAGGTCTGCCATGTATTTCTAGTACTAATAATGCGGGGGTTCCTTTTTCTAATATGCTTAAAAGATGGCAAGGTTCATATGACGATGATTTAAAATGTGCAACAACAACAGCTGCAGCATTATTTGATTCAACAACATCAATTCCTGGTATTCTCAAACAGTTGAAGTCTCTCTTAGAAATTGATCAATTGAGTGCTGATAATAGAGATATAAGTTCCATTGCAAATAGTATTGCACTTATGCGTTTGGCTAGCTCTGGAGAAACACAACAAGTAGATTATTATCATCGAGCTACTGAATTGATTGAGAACTCAATGAATAATCAATCTGCAGACAGTCCTCATCGATTTTCTACGCATCTGTTAAAGGTCGAATTAAGTGCAAAAACAGCTGATTTTTACCATCGTGCAGGTAATCAGGTAGAACGCTCGAAAAGTTTAAAACAGCTAAGATCCTCATTGGACTTGCTTATTAGTAATTTTCATGATGATCAAACTGTTCAAAAGGAACTGGGTTATTTCGTTGCAGATACAGCACGGTTGTTCGCTCGTATGGGAATATGGAAGTCTGCATTGGATATTGTACGAGATGTCATGGATGGGACTCAATTTCCTTTATTAAGCCAGAATAAACAAATTACTGATCTTCTTTCAGATCCATTATTTACAGAATTTGTGCATGAGGATGGCGATCGATTTATGACAGTACGCGAATTGCGTAATAATGGGCATCGTCCGGATTGGCGTGCTCGTTTTCAACAGGCAATTCATATGTCTGCATCAAAAGTTAGATTGTCGTTTAAAGAAGCTGCAGTCACTGGTGGTGTGGGGGCTATAGTGGGTGGTGTGAGTGCAGGTTACTTTTTAGGTGCAAATCCTATCCAATCGATTGCAACCGCATCATTAAGTGCAGGCATTGCCTTAAGCTTGCGACGAATGCATCATGGCATGAAAACAGAAGAAGCTCTAGAGACTGGGCAAATTGGGCGTGCAAATGATGATGCGCATACAAAAACGGATTTATTGACAGTATTGTTTAGAGGATTAAAAGATGCGGGGTTATGGGCAATTCCTGTATCATTTGTAAGGTATTCTCCAGATGGTGCAAATATCATTGGGGAATCGCTGGTAAACGCATTTAACAATTATAGACGTGTTTTTCCAATGTTATTGGGACAGATCTCTGGCAGTTATGACCCATTAATTCCAATTCAAGATGCATCATCAACTTGGTGGGATATAGCTCTTAATACAATGCGAGACAATTTTTTCTATAAAGGGTATTTGGGGGCAGCTGGTCTGGCATACGGGTCCTATTTTTTTGCAAAAGGTAACTTAAAAGATTTCCTGAAAAAAGTAGCACCATATTTATTGCCAGGCGCAATGTTATTGGGGGTGGAGTCAGGGCTTGCTATTTCCAGTATGGGTATTCAGGATAAACTGGCACAGTTGTCAGAAGCGGATTTGAGTAAATTAAAAGGTTTTCTTGAGTTAGCTTCTACATCTAAGGATCCTATGCAAGTGCCAGAGTCACTTTCTAACATGTTGAACACGATTGGATTGTCAATGGATGAGCTAAGTCGCCTAATCAATGGGATTGATTTTCCTGCTTATCTTGATCGACTTAAAATGGCGGGAGTGTCAATCATTGAGGCTGTTGCGATGATGTCAGTGTCTGGTTTTATTTCAATGTCACATGACTCCAATGATCCTAATACGAATAAAAATATGATTATAAAATGGGCAAAAAAAGTTCTACAGTTTTCAACTGCATTTGGAAGTTCGCTGCGACGAATAGATGCTAACATATTGATTGCAATGACATTAATGGTTGGCTTTTCATCACCATTGGGTAGGCTAATTAAGAGTTCTCAGGAATATAACAATCCTGTGCTTATTGGCTATCAAGGCATTGGTATTACATTGGGATTGTTGCCGATTGTATTGTGTCTGAATGAGATTTTTCCGAATTTAGCAGGAACCAATCCCGAAGGACGAAACTTGC
>CAYZSU010000153.1:0-2544 GCA_964480565.1 uncultured Myxococcales bacterium
TGCAAAAACAAGTAAGAATGATGGTAAATCACGCGGTGAGGATAAGAAGAAGAATGGTGTTGTAGAAACCAGGCTCGATCAATTTCAATTGTCCTTGGATGTAATCGGCTTAATTCCTGGTTGGGGTGAACCTGCAGATGCTCTCAATGCAGGAATATACTTAGCAAGGGGAGATTATACCAATGCTGGATTGTCTGCAGTAGCTATCATTCCAGTTATTGGTTCTGCAGGAACAGCTGGAAAGCTAGCAGGTAAGGCGAGTAAATTTTCGAAGGGTAGATCTGTAATAGGAAAACTTGATAATTTAAAAAATATCGGTAAAAATGAATATACCTTACTTAAACATTTGCCAGATAAAGGAATCCCTAAGGCTAATTGGAAACAAAATTCTTCTGTACTGCGGCGTGAAATGGCAAGAAAAAAACCTATTCGTGATGCGTCAGTTAAACCCAATGGACAGCTGAGAGATAATACAGGCTTTTTGAGGGCAGAAAGAAATTTACTTCAAAATAAAGGTTGGAATTATAACTCAAAAACGCAGTTGTGGAGTCCACCAAGATGAATTCATACAACAATAGAGAAAATTTGAAATTCAATTTTAATGTTAGAAACAATTTTCAATTCTTAATTGATGACTATAATTTTGAGTTTGTAAAAGAGGATTTTACATTTGTTCGGTATGAAACTGACCAGCTATTTGTGAATATATATCATGGACGCTTGTCATACGAATTAGGTTTTGAATGTGGTTTGAAATCAAAAGGGGAAGACTCTCGTTTTCGTCTTAATACGATACTTCGTGGCTTGATAGGAGATACACATAATAAACAAACATTTTACCAGGCCAGCAATAAAGAAGCAGTTGCTAATTGTTTGAGTAAAATTTCTGATATAGTCAAAAAATATTGTTTTTCACTCTTACGAGCGGAAGATTTAGCATTTGTAAAAGTTGATCGTGCCTCAGCAGATGAAGGTCAAGAGTTAACTGAAAAATATACCCTTGGATTTGTTAGGGAACAAGCTGAACAAGCTTGGAGAAACAAGGAATACAAAAAGGTTAGATCGTTATATAAAACAATCGAGGAAAAACTTTCTTATATAGAGCTTAAACGGTTGAAGTATGCAGATAACTACCTAGGATCTAAATCGAGCGATTTTGTAGATATTAAAAAATAGGATTTGTTGATAATTTGTGTAAGACAAATAGTTTAAACTCAGCCTGTAAATTTCTAATGTGAATTTTACAGGCTGAATTGTTTGAATTGATCTTTGATAAATAAACCCAACCGGATCCAATCGTGCCGGATGCGTACAGTACGCAGAATCAGAACGCGTATGCATACGTAATAAACAACCCGATGATCTATGTGGATGAATTGGGCTATCAGGTCACTGAGCCAACAACACCAACGACAACGACGACAACAACTGGGGAGAGTAGCTCTGTAATCAATGCAGAGAGAAATGCCGATCTGAGGAGTAATTCGCCCCGCGCACCTGCAGCAGAAAGTTCCAAACCTGTTGATGCAAAAACAAGTAAGAATGATGGTAAATCACGTGACAATGAAAAGAAGAAGAATTCAATTGTTGAGCAGAAAAAGACTGCAATTGAGGTTTTGGTTCATGAACCTGTAGGTTGGGTGAGGTCATCTTTTGGACATATAGGTGTTAGAGTGAATGATAAAGTTTACAGCTTTGGTCAATCTGGAATGAATATAATTGATTTTGATAATTATATGTCAAATAACTCATTTAGATCTACAGTTGGTTTAGAGATTAATTTATCAGGTAAAGAAGCTCAATATGTAGAAAATTATCTTGCTAATTATAAGGAGCAATACACTTATATAAGAAACTGCACAACCCCAATTACTTCCGCACTATCGATTGCTGGTCATGAAATTGAAACACATTTATTACCAGTAAGTTTAGCAGAAACTCTTGTGGATTCAAAGTTTACTAAGAAGATGAATTTTTACCCTCAATCAATTGAACGTGAAAGGGCACCATATTATGTTTTTGAAAATGCTTTTTGGGCAAAATAATATAAAATATATTTTTATATTCTTATTAAGTGGGTTTTCTTTCTGTATAGGTTGTGAAACAGAAAAAACAATTTTAACTAAAGCTAAAGTAGAAGTGTATGAAAATAAACCAATGAGTTTAAATAGAGAAAAATTAGATTTACTGTGCGTTATTAAAGCAGGTGAAAAATTAGATATTGTATCAGAATACTATAATAAGGATTCTTTAATCTATAAGGTCAGTTTGAAACATACGAGCTTGTGCAGCGGTATTGGATTTATCTATTTTGATTCAAAATCTATTTCTATAGAGTATCCTAATTAGATTTTAATTTTCATCATGATCTTCCATTGGGATATGAAAATATTAAAAAAACTGATTCAATAAAAAATGATTAACAAAAGCTATCCATAAAACCCAGCCTGTAAATTTTTAATGTGAATTTTGCAGGCTGAATTGTTTGCATTGATCTTTGATAAATAAACCCAACCGGATCCAATCGTGCCGGATGCATGTCGC
>CAYZSU010000154.1:0-2505 GCA_964480565.1 uncultured Myxococcales bacterium
TAAGCATCGGACAATATTTTATCTGAAGTTGAATTGTTTAAAAGTGAATACTGCTCCCAAGGTGCAAATGAGCCCAACCAATGAATATGACGATAGCATGCCTCCGCATCCACACCCTTGATAAATTGCTTACATTTAAAATCAAAACTAATATTGCCATCATTAACAGGCAATGCACGTATGCATGGTTCAATAAGCCCTTTGCACAACCACTTGGGTAATCGATTATATGTCTGTGCATGCATATCGGCTTGAAATGTTGGATAACCTGCAAAAAGTTCATCACCACCGTCGCCACCTAGGGCAACAGTGACATGTTTCCTTGTGAATTTGGATAATGCATATGTTGGTATTATTGAGGCATCTGCCAAGGGTTCATCCATTAACATCGATACTTCTGGAATTAAATCCAGCAAATCTGTTGCAGATAGCATTTGTTCATGATGATCAGTTCCAAAGTGATTGGCCACTTGCCTTGCATAGCTGGATTCATCAAATGATTTTTCTGAAAATGCGATGGAAAATGTTTTTATCGTGGAAGGATCGCGTAATTTAGCCATCTGGGAAACAATAGCAGATGAATCAATACCTCCTGATAAAAAAACGCCCAAAGGGACATCACTGATCAGGCGTTTTTGCACAGAGTCATCCAGTAATGATGTTAACCGATTGGCTGCGTCAGACAGAGAAATATTACTGTATTCATTGCTAACAGGCACATCCCAGTAGCTATTAACAGATATTTTGTTATTTTGAAAAGTCAGAATCTGACCTGGCTCTAATTTATAAACTCCCTTATAAATTGTTGATGGCGCAGGAATATATTCATAGGCCAAATATTTGGACAAGGCCTCATGACTAATCGACAAATCAATGTTTGGCATGTTTGCAATAACATTGAGCTCTGATCCAAAAACAAATATGCCATTTTGATATGTATAATACAGAGATTTTTGACCCATTCGATCACGAGCTAAAATCAATTTTCGTTGTCGTTCATCCCAAATACATAAGCCAAACATGCCATTTAGCTTCTGAACAAAAGCCATGTCATCTTCCAAATACAGCGGCGGGATCACTTCTGCATCTGAATTAGAACGAAAAGAATGCCCTTTTTGAATTAATGTATCTCTAATCTGCTGATAGTTATAAATTTCACCATTACAAACACTGATAATTTGATCATCTAATGCAAAGAAAGGCTGTGCACCATGGGATACATCCAAAATGGATAAACGTCGCATTGCAATACCAACACCATCTCCAATGTAATACCCTTCATCATCAGGACCGCGTCGAATCATCGTACGATTGATATGCTTAAGCGATGCGTCTTCAATGGGTTTATTTTTATCGGAATGGATAATGCCACATATTCCACACATAAAATATCCTTACTATAAGGCCATGTTAATCGTGCGTTTGACAAGATATGTCGTTTTATTTTGTGATTCATAATAAGTTCGAACAAGAAGCTCTGCGAGTAATCCCATCATTATAAATTGAAGACCTAGGAAAAATAAAAATGCAGAGAGAATCAAAAAAGGATTTTTATGCGCATAGGTACCAAATGCAAACTTTTCAACAATGACTTCGATAAAAGATGAAATCCCCAATAGGCATGAAATAGCACCCATGCCGCCAAATACATAACTGGGTTTATGCACATAACTTGCCAAGAATTTGACTGTAATTAAATCCATAAGTACTTTATAAATCCGGCCAAGGCCATACTTTGAAACACCTTTCGTACGTGCACGGTGGTTAACAGGTACCTGCATCACTTTGGCCCCAGCCATAGCCGCATATGCGGGTATAAATCGATGCATCTCACCATATAAAGAAATCGCATCAATATATTCTGCGCGATAGGCTTTTAATGAACAACCATAATCTTGCAAATGCACACCCGTGACCCATGATAAAATACGGTTAGCAATTTTAGATGGAATTTTACGACTGATCAATTTATCCTGTCGATTCTTTCGCCAGCCAGAAACCACATCATACCCATCATTTATTTTTTCCAATAATGCGGGAATATCCGCAGGATCATTTTGATTATCCGCATCAATGGCGACATATACTTTGCCTGTGGCATAATTAAAACCCGCAGCCATAGCTGCTGTTTGTCCATAATTACGTGTAAATTCCACAAGTTTCACGCGATTATCTTTTTTTGCTAATGACTCAATTAATGAAATACTTTTATCCGTAGATCCATCATCGACGAATACAATCTCATATTCTTTTTTTGTAGTCTCAAGGGATTTCACAATATCATCATATAGTATTTTTAAGTTTTCCTCTTCATTTAAAAAAGGAACAATTACAGATACATCATATGGGCGTTGCTCAGTTTTAACTATCTCAGTCATAAATTATCCTATTTATTTGTACAGTTGTGAAGTTCCCCCAACTAACATAGCCAGAATAGACTGTCAATTTTACGTAAGCGGTTAGCGAAGCGCATCTAGCGCAAATATCATTTGATCGTTATAGTTC
>CAYZSU010000155.1:0-2497 GCA_964480565.1 uncultured Myxococcales bacterium
ATAAACATCATCCTAATCAGATGCTTTTATTTTAATTTAACCGGACACTAGTGGACATATATGTATATAATAATGATAAGCATACTTGCATTGATGCCATCCATGGGGTGGGCGGATTATTCAAAATATTGTGAAGAAGGTAAGATTATTTCACAACATGAAATACCGGTTTCAGATGTGTTGCAGGATTATCTTTCTAAATCAACTAAAGTCATTGATGTGGATTCCAACTTGGATGGTCTTGTTGATTTTAGATTGATGTGTTTTGATGGGAAGAAGCTTTTTACAGTCGAAAATCAGGATGGAGAATCTGGCCTCCCCAGTTCCATCAAAATCACCAATGACTCCAAAATTCCCCTCATCATTCACAATCTCAATATTCGCATGGCTGAATCAGGCGGTTTGTCCATCCATGACAATGTGATCATGAGTAAACTTAAGGTGACAGGTGAGCCTTTATTGCCTGTGTATGTTGAAGGCCAGGATGTGGTGATTCAAAACTCTGAAATTATATCCGCTGATACGGGCTTGGAATTGCGTTCGTCAAAGAATGTGCATATTCAGAATAGTCGTATTCAGGCAATAACAGGCATGAGTGTTGTGCATAGTGCATCTATTTCATTAACTCAGGTGCATATGGATGTTGCGGAATTGGGTTTTGAGATGGATGATATTCATCTTCCTAGGCTTAAGAAGCTCACACTATCAGATAAGGAACTGCGGGATGAAACTTATATCGATTACATAACATTGCTGGATCAGAAGGCATTGGATGTGACGAGGGTAGGTATAAGCACAGCTGAAAATGATGAAGGCGATACAGTTGTAACGGATATTATTGGTTTGGCACCGAGTTGTGAAGGGAAAATATCTGCCTACCGATTGCATGAAAATGAAGATGAAAATATATATCGACTGGAATCCGCGTTTTCATGTACTATTCGACAAGTACTGTCATATGATAATATTTGTTTGAAAGATGAGTCAGGTAAAAAATGCTTTCAAAAACCAGAATGCATATTTGAATGTCATGGCTTAAATGAGTCTGATAAGAATAAACTCATATTTGCACATGTAAATAAGCACTCTAAAGTGATGAGCTTATCTGATCCATATTCACTGGATGCTGACGATATTGCTTCCATACAGATGACACCATCCGAGCTTCCAAGCCCGCTGGGTCGCGTGGATGAGACAGCAGATCCACATCCAGTTGTGGGGGATGATAATATATTGGATGCTGGCATCGCAGACCCTGGCATGGATGTGCTTGCGGGCGAGCCAGATATTGATGATGACCTACAGGTGCTGCATTTTGATGGCCCCACTATCGGTACTCAGCATGTGCTAGAAATCCCTGGCGATAATCGTAGGCAAGGTTCTGAGCAAACTGTCGCTCAGAGTGGTGATGATCAGAGCTCTATGGACGCAGGTCTTATTGGCATGGGCGCTGGAGCGCAAGCATCGTGCTCACTACAAGCAAATGCGCATTCCATTCACAGCCTATGGGTCTTGATAATGGTGATGGGGCTGCTTATCAGGCGGCGAGTTCGTGGGTAATGCGGTTAAATGATGTGATTCATTATATGTCCATAAAGGGTGAGCTGCTGATTGTTTAGGCTGTTTATTCGTTAACTTGATTTGTAGGTATTTCTAATTGCTTTATCCAGGCTACGATATGTATTTCTTTGACGTCTTTTATTGGTATGAGTTTTGGTGGGTGTAATGGGTTAATAGGGTTGAGTAAAATTAAGTCTTTGTCATTGTCACTCAAATACTCTGCAATTAGTACTTTTTTTGAGTGAAGCTGTACCACAACATAGTTACCAATTGTTAACTCTTTATTTATAATACAGTAAAGGACATGCCCATTTTTTATAAACGGTTCCATCGCAGAGTTATCAATATATATTGCATAGGAGCGATTAACTTTTAAATCGTTTGGTATCAGAACTTCCTTATGCCACTCATTTGGAATGTTGCCATCATTATCAAAAAAAATACCTTCATTAATTTCAGTGAGAGTTACTATTGGAATAAAGGGCTTACTGATAGTGCCCTTGCTTTTCTGAATGATAGCATTTTTTTTGCTTTCGGAGTCTTGCATTACTGCTGCGATAGCCTCTTTTGACATTAATAGGAATATAGAGCTTTTTAAATTTAGAGCACTTGCGATAGATTCAAGTTTCTCAATTCCTATATTTTCAACTTTATCATTTTCAATACGGTTCATATAATCATTACTAATATTTGAAAGTCGGGCTAGCATGTTCTGTGAAAGCCCTTGCTTCTTACGATAAGATTGAATTCTTTTTCCGATGCTCATGATCATAGATATGTATATAATCATTGGGAGAAAATAAATACGAATATAAACGTATTTATTTGTTTACAAGACATGTAGGGTCGTTTATATACGTACGCATGGAGGCGACAGCTTGTAACCTGCATTCCCGTTAAACACATAACGAGAACATATTCAAATACCATTTAAGCT
>CAYZSU010000156.1:0-2237 GCA_964480565.1 uncultured Myxococcales bacterium
TTAATAATAGTCTCTGGTTTTAAATCCTGAATTACGGGAGAGGAGTCATAGAAACAGTACTCAGTGTTTTTAATCTGAATTTCCCGAGCGCTTATACCATTAGTAACACCTTCCTATTACTTGTTTTGATCCAAAGTAACTTAGGCAAATATAATAGATTTCGGTCTTGGTTTTTAGATAGCCATGTTAATAAATTTTTTTTCTTGACAATAACTTATTACCAGTGGTAATTACTTATGGTAATTAGTATGGATAATTATTTTCAGATTGGAGATTCGATGGTTAAGAAAAACAGAACAGGTCCAACAGCAGATAGATATATTGAAGCAACCTTGGAATTAATCTCAGAAAGAGGCGGGTCCACACAAGTTAATCTAAGAGAGATTTCAAGACAAATTGGTTGTGCACATACCAACGCCTATAACTATTTCGATAACAGAGAGGATCTTCTTTGGCACGCTCTTCGTAGGGCATTACAGCAATATGCTAATTCAATGACTGATGGATTGGATGAATCTGAATCATTATACGAATTTTTTAACCGATTCATTCGTAACATTGTTGAATGGCCTATTCAAAATCCTGGTTTGCATCGTTTTATAAGTTCTGACCCTATGGAACCAGATCAAATCCCCAAAGATATCATTGAAAATGTTGTACTGTTAAAAACGTGGATAGAGCAAGTATTAAAAGCATTAACCGATAATCAAATTGACACAAAAAATCTTGATAGCCTGGTAAACATAATGCTTGGCTATCTTGATGGTGAAATTTTTAACTTAATCAATGGTAGAGTCTTGCCAGGAGAGGATATAGCAAACCGTGTTGTTAAAAATCTCGAATGTTTATTTACCTTGCTGACCGCTAAAAATAATGATGGGATAGTTTTGTCTGAACAACCGTCCAAGATAAAAATATCCAATTTGCCAAAGCTAAGTGTAAAATTTTATTAAAACAGATTTAAGGAGATAAAATGAAAGTTTTAGCAATCAATGGATCATATCGAAAAGGGAGAACCATCGATAATCTTATATCAAAGGCTATTAATGGCGCATGTGGTAAACAAAAAGATTTAATTGTGAATGAAATCAATCTGATCGACAAACAGATAGAATACTGCCGAAACTGTATGGTCTGTAGAAACAATAACGAACAAACGGATTATGTAGATTGTGTTATTTCAGATGATTTAAATGACTTATTCCCATTGATCCAGGAATCAGACTATCTGATTTTCGGAACACCAATCAATTGTGGAACTGTAACCTCTGTAATGAAAACCTTTTTGGAAAGAACATGCTGGACACTTGCCAGAAAAGGCAATGAGCCTATCCAAGGTTGCCCAGTGCCGCGAAGTCCTAAACAAAAACGTGCCATCATCATCGTGAGTACCGGTATTGTTCCACTAGAACTTCAGGATACCTGTGACGATGCAACACCTCTGATTAGAAGCAATTGTGAGAGTTGTTTCAATGCAAAGGTTGTTGGAACACTTTATGCCGGCGCGGTAGAAAAAAATGGTGTTAAATCTTATTTTGACGATGCTTTTAAACTGGGGGGTAAGCTCATCAACTAATCAAACACGCTGATTAAAAATGATTGTAGAATGATACATTTTTTTTTGGCCGTCGAATAACCAATGGTAATTACCTCTGGTTATTATGGTAATATTGACATGAAAAAAACAGTTGTAATTATAGATGATGATGAGTCGGTAAGAACAAGTCTTGGCTCATTTCTGGAAGATCTCGGTTGGTGTGCATTTTCATTTAATACTGCGGAAGCTTGTATTGAATGGTTGAAAGAAAAGACATCTGAAGCAGCAATCATTGACATTCGCCTACCATCAATGGATGGAGAGACGTTGTTAAAAAAATATGCATGGCATACTCAGCAATGGCATGTATCATTTATACAGGAAGCCCAAATTATGAACTTCCAGATGACCTTATAGGATTTAAACAAGTTAATAATTCGGTTTTTATTAAACCATGCGAGAACCTTATTGATATTGAAGAAGCCCTAATTTATCAGATCAATAAATGTTCTGTTCAAATGATTTTTTCTTAGTGAGTTTGAAGATTGAAGTTTAAAAGAAACAAAAGAACCATACACATCACAATTTTTCTTTATTCAATTAATTTTAGGTAGATGAGAACCCCACAATGTGCCTTCTCATGGAAGACATAGTCTACACCGCAGCAGAATGGATATTATTTAATTTTTATAACCAAATA
>CAYZSU010000157.1:0-2234 GCA_964480565.1 uncultured Myxococcales bacterium
CTATGATATGGATTGCTTGCCAGTGGATAAATTTACAATAAATCCAGCACAAATCAAGGCTGCTAATTATACCTTGGAGGGGTGCCGCGGGGCAACTATGGGCAAATCAAGTCAGCCGAGTGACAGTCATGCACAGTCTCAACCACAGCAAGGTATGGAAAAACAAGGAGAAAATGATGATATATCTAAAAAACTAAGTGCGTATATATCCTATGGATATAAGTTCGGTGATGGCATAGTAACAAGCGGTGGTTTGCCTAAAGATCCTTATACCGATCTAGAAGGGATTCATGAAATTATGGGAGGCATGGGTTATAAATTGATCAATGATGAATCCACTCGATTGGACATATTTGGGGGTGCAGGGGTAACCGTTTACGATATGGCAGATTCAAAATCCTATAGAACTGTGAATGCAAGTGCAGATACTAATGATGAGGATGCTCTTTTGGTATGGCGCCCACATGTAGGTGTGAGTGTATCTAAGTTGCTAGGGGGTAACTTACGTGCAGGTGGAAGTGTATCCATAGGATATGGTATCATTTCTGGTGGTGACTCGATATCTGTCAAAGGTCGTGGCAAGTTTGAAGACGAGGATAAAAGTGAGTTAAACCATTTGTTTATTCAGCCTCAACTGGAGTTTATGTATGGACATGTGGTTTTTTTTGCAGGTGTTGAAGCTGTGTATGGCGCGGCTGAGGGTGAATCGAATATTGGTATGCCTATCGGTTTAAATACGACAGATGATGGCTGGGATATAGGAACCTATTCTTTGGGTGGAAAACTATTCTTTGATTTATTTTAATGATTAGTTGTTTCTAATGCGGGGTGTTTCTAAGGTCAACCCATAATAATAAAAAAGGGGAGAGAATATGAAATTACGAGATTGTACGGATCAGATGTGAATCCGTTAAGCGTCAAGTGGCGTATATGTGTGATGGCAACACAGGCTGCCAAGAGCGTTATAATGATATGGATTGCTTGCCAGTGGATGAGTTTACATTGAATCCAGGGCAAATTCAGGCAGCCAATTATACCCTGCGTGGGTGTTTACAAAATCGAGCCAATCCATCGTATAAGTCAGCGCAACCTGAGCGTCAACAACCACAAGTGCCTGCAGAACGGCGTGGATCAAAAAATCGTGAAATGCGTCCTAAAATGAATCAACAGTTGTTTTTACCTGGGTGGGCGTTTAGCCTGTCCGGTGGCCTAACTTATATTACGGATGGTGGCATTGAGACAAATGGCAAAAAGGACCTTAGTGGAGTACCTGAAGGTGACTGGGATTATGATGATCCGAGTGAGTCAGAGTTCACATTTGGTTTAAATGCTAGATTTTCAGCGATTTTAAATAGTAAGAATGGTTTGTTTGGCGTGCTTGGTCTTGGTTTTGAAACTGTTCGATCAGATGAAATTACTGGGCCAGATGGTGAGTCCGTTGAAATCTATGCAGAAGGTGATGATATTGATACAGATGATCCAATTATTGATAGATCATCTCCTCATTGGAATGAATATTTATATGGTGTGGCAGGTGTGGGTTATCATGTTAAGGGTTTATTTAATGGTATATCGCCCTATGTGGGTATGACTTATGGCAAGCGATATACAACATTTTATAGCAAACCATTATTGCAAGGTGTGGATGATACATTTTGGGGCACGAGTTGGGAATTGGGTACAGAACTTCATATTACTGATAAGATCGCCGCATTTGCGAGAATAAATTTACCAACAACATTTATTGGTGATGAGGGTAAGGTGGATACACAGTCAGAGGGCTCGTATTATCCATTTAATGTGACGCCGTCCGGTTCATTGGGTGTCACTATGTATTTGTCTAGATAATATTGCTTGTATCGGGCATCCAGTCATACGGTAATGACCAGCAAGTGCTGTAAATCCTAGATCCCCGGCTTGTCCCCGAATGCTTGTATCGGGTATCAACACCGCTTCGGGGATGACAATCGTAAACGCCTGTCATGCCCGAATGCATGTATCGGGCATCCAGTCATGCAGTAATGACCGGCAAGTGCAGTAATGCCTATGGATCCCGGATCAAGTCCAGGATGACACTATTTATTCATGACGATGACAATCGTAAATGCCTGTCATGCTCCTAGTGCTTGTATCGGGCATCCAGTCATGCAGTAATGACCAGCAAGTGCTGTAATGCCTATGGATCCCGGCTCTCGGGCCGGGATAATGAAATGGACCCGTCCCTTGCATTCCTG
>CAYZSU010000158.1:0-2183 GCA_964480565.1 uncultured Myxococcales bacterium
GCTTAGGCATGTCAATCGCCAGTGAGGGGGTGGACGGCTTAGCGTACTTTGCTGGCGGTATACTCGGCGGCATGGCAGGTGCTGCATTTGTGAAGAGTATGGGCAATCGAATGAATGCGGTGAAGGAAGGAAAAACAGTAACGAAGTCAATGTCTGGGGCTGGGGCAAAACGAGGAACGGTAACTAGAAAGCGTTTATCATTGATTAAACGAAGAACGATACAAAATATGTCTTCATCCAGTCAATCAGCTTCTAATTCTCAGATTGATAAAAAACGATCAATTGGTTTTAGTTTAGATTTATTTGCATTTGTAGAATTGGATAGCGTTACTGCAACAGGAGGAGAAGTGTCTTTTGGTATTGTGATTGATATCGATCATCCAGGAGAATCGGGTATTTTTATTTCTGGTGGAGATGGAGATGGTCTAAATATCGGTGGTGCTTTGGGGGCTGGTTTCGTTTTTGGAGATATTGAAGGCTCATCATTTACAATCGATATCAATGCAAAACTTGTATCACCCACATTTATCTTTAATGATAGTGGTTTTAATGGCATGGCATTGTCATATGGTCCTGGTCTTGGATGTTCTGTAGCTAGACCAAAGACTTGGACCTATACAATAAATGATTTTTTAAAAATGTTTGATTAAGTATGAAATTTATAGGGAGTGCTTTATGAAGTTATTTCCATCTTATTTTGCATCAGCAGTATGTGGAGTGATTTGCATGCCAGTATTTCTTATGATCTTTCATATGTTTTCTATTAAAGCTCTTATGATTCCATTGTTTTTTTCAATAGTTGCACTGCCAAGTTCTATAGCTATGGTGGATTTTAATGAATGTAGGCAATCCTATCGACGATATGGATCATTTTTTAGGATGAAATTAGACATATCCTTTTTTATTCGCATATGGTTAAAAATGGGAGTGTTTTTTTTGTTTACTATTATATCTGTGTTTACACTGCACTTTATTATGAAATAGCATTGTTTCATTAACATCTGTCCATGTCGGCAGCTGGCTTAGGCATGTCAATCGCCAGTGAGGGGCTTGACGGCTTAGCGTACTTTGCTGGTGGTATACTCGGCGGCATGGCTGGCTCTGCATTTGTTAATAACATGAAAGCTAGGATGGCTGCGATGAAGGAAGGACAGCCAGCAGCAAAGTCAACGTCTGGGGCGAAAACAAGTAGATCAAGACCTAGCATAAAGAAAAAACTTGTAATTGATCATACTGAAGATGCATTGCAACACTATTTGCATGGAAATGGTGAAACAGTTGAATTGGGACTTAATACGAAAGTGGCAATTATAAGTAGCGAAGAGCAAACATATCGATTGGGTAGAATTACTTCAGGTCAGACAAGTAGTTTAAAAGGAGACTATGGAGTAAATTTAGAATTTGATGGTTGGGATGTATATCATGTAGGGAATACAAATGTTTACTATGATACAGCATGCGGTAACTCAACCTGTACAACGACGTTTACTAATGCAAATGATGGTTTTTGGGATCCAGTAATTGATATTGATGGTATTGGTCCCTATGGTGAATTTGGAACGCCATTTCGATATGAACCATTTTCATGGAAAGTAACGTTTCCAAAACCATAAGGAGGAGGACTATAATGTGGATTTTTACAAACCCATTGGTGAACTTGGTATTATCAACGACTGCAATTTCAATTATTGTTTATGTATTATATTATTTTAAGAATAGATCGCCAAGTGCATTTAAATTGATAGTTGCTAACTTTTTGACAATGTATGTGATCATTGTTGGGAGTGTATTTTTATATGATATATATTTATCATATAAATTGTCAAAATTCGATTTGGATGGGGATGGTATATTTTCTGGTGAGGAGATTACACCAGAACAGGATAAATATCTAAATTTAAACGCACACGATACAGGGCGTCTATTTGCCCCAATTACTGGATTTATCTTTTCATTGTTTCAATCGATCGCATTCTGGATCGTGTTTCGGCTGGTGTTTTATCGATTCATTCATAATCAAATAAAAACGATAGAGTGATGCAACTTGATAAATTGAATACTGTTCGTCAGTTAAAATTAATATCAGTTGAAATTCTGTTCTTTACGTTGATTTTATCTGCAAGTCGCTTACTTGAGCAGGGCACATTATTTCGTAGCCTTTGCCAATGGACATGCATAATATG
>CAYZSU010000159.1:0-2179 GCA_964480565.1 uncultured Myxococcales bacterium
CCCCTTTTCACCCACGCGCAAGCGCGTGGTACTCAAAAACGGGGCTTCAAATAGAGCCCATTCGCGTAACACCGCCAGTTCCAGTATGTTTTGGCACTAAGCCAAAGTAAGCTGCCATATGACGGCCATTTTTAAACGAATGGGCCTGGCCAATATGAGCAACAATCGCTGTAGCTGTAATAGGACCAATGCCTGGCAATGTTAATAATAATTTACACTGTGGATCCGTTCGACACCATTCATGAATGGATGTCTCACAGGCAGAAATGCTGAGTTCCAACCCATCCAATAGCTGCATATACTGTTCAACCAATGAAACGAGCACAGGATATTTTTGTCGATGCTCATGAGATATATTTGTTGCCATATGCCGAAGTGAGGCCCAACCTTTTTTGCATACAACACCAAACTCCGAGATAATGGCTCTCATGCTATTTCTGAGCTTTGTTTGATTTCGAATCAATGCATCTCTTGTGGTGTGTGTTAGACACATTTCCTGTTGTCTTTCAGATTTCATAATGACGGATCGTGTATCTGGCAAAGAAGCTGCAATAGCAATGGCTCTAGCATCCGCTTTATCGTTTTTATTGCCCGTGACAAATGGTTTAACAAATTGAGGCGCAATGATTTTGGGTTGATGTCCCATCTCAGTGATGGTTCTAGCAAAGTGATGAGCGCCTGAGCAGGCTTCCATAGCAATGGTTGCTTTTGGCGTATTTGCTAAAAAAGTAAATACATTATCTCTGGAGCATGTTTTTTTAAACGTGCAGTTTGCATGCTGATCAATGCCATGAAGTTGAAAGGAATGTTTTGACAGATCAACACCGATTATAGTAGCTACTTTACTCATTTGATTTTTATTCATATGGATTCTCCCCCTTTGCAGTTATGTTTCAAGTCATTACTATTAATAACTTGAATGGCTTAACCAGAGCCGATCCCAGAAGGGAATGCAAGGGGGCGGGTCCATTTACATTATCATCATCCAAACCGATCAATGTGTGCGCCATATGGGGTGAAAACAATTCTGATTTAGACATTGAGATTTTGCCTGGGTTTAAGTATTTTATGCGTATGAGAAAAAGACTGTTTTTATATAATTTAGTATCTATGTTAATCGTGATCATTGTATTATTAGCAACTGTTCAGGTATATGCAGGTGTTTTCGACCCAAAATTGTCCTGGCAATCGGTAAAGACAGAGCATTTTAAAATCAACTATCCAAAATCCATTGAAAAAGTCGCTAAACGATCCGCTATTATTTTGGAAGAAATTTATCCGGAAATAACACAGAAATGGTCATTTGAGCCATGGGGTCGCACTGAAGTTGTTATTATCGATAGCCGTGATGATTCCAATGGCATTGCCAGTGTGCTGCCGTATAACTGGATGATCATCTATGCTGGCCCGCCAGATCCTGAGTCATCGCTCGCGCATTATGATGATTGGCTGCGCATGCTGCTTACGCATGAATTTACGCATATCGTGCAAATCGATGCATATGGTGGCATGTGGACGCCATTTCGATATGTGCTTGGTAAAACAATAGCGCCATCTGGCCTAAACCCGGTATGGCTTCGCGAAGGCTTGGCTGAATATGATGAAACAATTTATACCAAGGCAGGCCGTGGCAGAGGTACATATAGCGATATGGTTGTCCGTTCTGCTGTCTTGGAAAAAAAGTTTCCCAAGATCGATCAAGTGGATGGTCTATCATACAGCTATCCAAATGGGTCAGCCGCCTATATTTATGGCGTACGATTTGTGCACTGGCTGATTGATACATATGGTGAGGAGAATTTTCTTAAATGGGATAAGCGCATTCGGTCGTCACTACTTCTTGGCATGATCAATCATCAGGCCAAGCGTGTATATGGAAAAAGCGTATATGATTTATGGCATGAATGGTATATGAGTTTGCGACATCGCTATTTAACGGAGCGTGATATACTATCAGAAACACCGCTATCCGCTTATCAAACGATTATTGCACAAAAAAAGGATGAGCAATTACATGCGCCGACTTTATCGCCAGATGCCAAGAAGTTGATCTATAGTGTTAAAACCCCACATCATTCCAGTGAAATTCGCCTCTATGATTTTGAAAGTAAGGATATACGCGTATTCACTAGTGTCCGGTTAAATTAAAATAAAAGCATCTGATTAGGATGATGTTTAT
>CAYZSU010000160.1:0-2130 GCA_964480565.1 uncultured Myxococcales bacterium
CCCACGGGCCAAAGATAATATTGAGCACAGTTAAATACCATTTGGATCGATGCACGATTAGCATCTGCAGCCAAATATAGAATGAACTGAGTACATATGTGATGAGAGCAAGCTCATGGTATCCGACATAAGTAAACAATTGTTGGTCTGTAAAGATATAAATTCCACCCACTCGACAAAGAAAAACCGCACAAAGAAAGAATAGAAATGTCATGGCAATTAATATTGATTTTTGCCAGCTGCTTAACCAGTCACTATGTCGCCA
Source organism: uncultured Myxococcales bacterium (assembly GCA_964480565.1). Classification (GTDB taxonomy): domain Bacteria; phylum UBA10199; class UBA10199; order 2-02-FULL-44-16; family JAAZCA01; genus CAYZSU01. The sequence goes on from CAYZSU010000160.1 coordinate 266, forward strand.
TTTTTGGTATACGACATATGCTATTGATGGCGAAAAAAATAACCAAGCACAACAAAATGCCAACACAATCATCAAACGACGATAAAATGTTGAATGTGAAAAATCCTTTCGGATATATGCAATAGGTTTAAACAAAATAATTAAAATAGATATTAGCTGTACCATACTGGCTATAACAAAGAGGTAATCACTCCATGAAGAGGAGGCTGTCAAAATAACCTTATATGACCCCTTAAATACATATGGCAATAACACAATATATGTCACATAAAATAATACAATGGAAACACTTAGCATACTTATCCTTTAATTTTAATTACCGTAAAAATTGAAGATCTGATCTATATTTACAGATCCTTCCAAAATTACTGAAATTCCAACTGGAGTAATCATAGATCCTCCTGCCTCTACTTTCCAAAAATCTGACAGGCTAAAAGAATTTTCTGACCATGAACCTGAAAAACCACCTTTATTAGTAATATTAATGGAATATGAAGTACCTCCTATACTAAAAGTTGCACTTATAGAGTCTTCCGCATAGTAAATAGGCCCTTGAGATGTAATTTCTGTCCCTGAACTAAAACCAATATTTGCTTCTACCTTACATCCAAGAGCTTTTGCTCTCACTCTTGCTGCAGGTCCAATACCAATTTTTGAACCTTCAAACACACGGCTCATATGCTCTCCAAAATCATATTCATTTGCCGCGACCTGCGGTGAATCCGTACTACTTGCAGCAACTGAACTCGCTTGAGCACTGCTTTTTGCCGCAACTCTTGACCCTCTGGAACTTCTTGAAGTACCACCTCGTTTTGCCCCAAACGTTGACTGATCAAATATGATCGATACCCATTTCTCGCGGGGTAACCGTGCCCCTTTAGATGCTCTTTCCATTTCACCTCCTAGATTTAGCGTTTGGAAAGAACTATAACGATCAAATGATATTTGCGCTAGATGCGCTTCGCTAACCGCTTACTTTGTATTGCTAACAATACCTGCAATTGCACAAAATTAATTTATGAATGTAAGCTCTCTCAGCATTACCTTTAATACATTCAATACAAAAACCACTACGCCTCCACAAAAAAGAAATACTAACATTCTGAACCATGTATGAAGAAAAAAAGATATATCAAATTTCATCCTAAAAAATGACCCAGACTTTTGATAGGATACTTTCCATGCATTCAAATCAACTGATGTAAAAAGCCATGGAAGCATAACGATCATAAAAGCACCCAAGCCTGAGTTATTCAACCCCACAGAAATCGTCCTGCTTAATATTACAAATAAGGGTATACAAATAGAACCACATACTGCAGATATAAAATAGGACGGAAATTTCATAAAGACCTCCTTTTTCAATATAAATCAATACACACTAAAAATATCATCTAATCTATATGTTACAGTCTCCGATCTAGATAGAGACCCACCCAATCCTATTCCAAATGAAACTGCCATACCATTAAAAGAACCATCTTCATTTAAAATCAATGTAAACGATACAGCTTTTATATTAACATCTATTGTAACTGCACTTCCATCAATCCCATTAATAACAAAACCCCCACCCAAAGCAACACCAATATTTCCACCATAGGAATCTCCTCCTGACACAAATACACCTGTTCTAGAAAGCTGAAAAGGGTTAAGAATAACGCCACCTGAAGCTTCTCCTCCTACCCCAACTGTACTATCTATTTCAGCAAATGCAAAAAATTCAAATTTAGACTTACCCAATGCTCTGCTTAAATCAGTTTTAAATTCAAGTGGCTTTGACTGACTTGCTACTGATGAATTTTGCACAGTTCTTCGTTTAATCAATGATAAACGCTTTCTAGTTACCGTTCCTCGTTTTGCCC
>CAYZSU010000161.1:0-2062 GCA_964480565.1 uncultured Myxococcales bacterium
AAATACATCCCATAAGAAATATCCGTATTTGCTGCGCAATTTGGCCATTACCCATATATGACAACCACAACAATTTGGTGCCAGGCATGGAAATCATGGATAAAAATAGCGGCAAACGTGCACTTTTGCACACTTTTTGGAGTGTTTCAGGCTTTACTTGGCGCAAGACAAAGTGATAGTACTGATAGAATGAAAACATATACAATCACTATTGCTTGCGCATTACTCTGCGCGATATTGTTAATCAGCATGCCGGCACGCAGCTTTGATTTTATGTATTTCAATGACGACACAGGCGAACCCGTTGGTTGGGAGCCGGGTGCTACGATTCAACACCTATATATTTAATGATAAGGAGAGAAATTATCATGGATAAAAACACCATCACTACCTTAATTGACAACTTTGAAGCACATGCCCAGCAAACAGAATCTGCAGTTGAATTTTGGCTGGCTAGAGACCTACAGCACCTCTTGAGTTATGCGCAATGGAAGAACTTTACAACTGTTATCTCCAAAGCAAAAACAGCCTGTGAGGTCAGTGGACATGATATTTCGGACCATTTTGCCAACGTCGGAAAAATGGTCGATTTAGGATCAGGCAGCCAACGAAAAATTGATGATGTAATGCTGACCCGCTACGCCTGCTACCTGATAGCACAAAATGGCGACCCAAAAAAGAAAGCAATTGCATTTGCCCAAACCTATTTTACTGTACAGACACGAAAGACAGAACTCATTGAACAGAGAATGCTGGAATCTGAGAGACTTTTAGCACGTAATAAACTTACACAAACTGAAAAAGAACTCTCGGCCATCATTTACGAACAAACCGGCGGCAATAAGAATTTTGCACTCATTCGCAGCAAGGGTGATCACGCCTTATTTGGAAAAACAACCCGACAAATGAAATCCATTTGGAAAGTGCCAAACAGCAAAGCCTTGGCTGATTTTGCGCCAACAATCATTCTCAAAGCCAAAGATTTTGCAACAGAAATCACTATTCATAATGCACGTAAAAACAAGATGATGGCAGAAACAGAAATTTCACAAGAACATATAACCAATAATCACACTATCCGAAAGACACTGTTAGAAAGAGGCATCCGACCAGAAGCATTACCGCCATCAGAAGATGTAAAAAAAGTTGAACGAAGACTGGCCTCAGAACAAAAAAAATCACTCAAAAAACCTAAGGTGTTTGATTCCGAATGAATGGACAATATTATGGCTAACCTATCCCGCACAGAAAGAGAAACTCAAAGCCCTATATTATAATCATATCTCCACTGACTATGTCACGACCCCGTGGCGGTTAGTTTCCTGATTCATCACACGTTGGTAGATAATCTCTAGGCCGCGTTGCACATTGAATATGACACACTTTGAAGTGGCAATAGAGAGCAATCCCAATGATATAATAATTTTTTGTGAAAGATATGTTTATTTTTTAGGTGACTACGATTATATATAGGAAAGATTCTTTTTTGGGTAAACGTCGGCTACATGCCGTGTGTTCGTGATAATGCGAACCTAGCCCATCAAAGAATTTTTTATTTTGGATGCAGTTAATTGGTTTCTATCATCATAATAGACGCCATATTTCTTTCCGATTTGCCACGGCGTGAAAACATAATGTGATTTATATCCGCTCTATGAAGTCTATCTTTAAACAATCTCATAACACAGCCATCATAAGCCAAGGTGTGAATCAAGCTCTGCATTCAGCACTGATTCTAACCCCACCTTCATTAACTCACGAGTCATTTTTTTTAAATCTGATTGGATTTTTATCCCCTTGGCCAATTCTTTGCCGATTTTTTCTATATCCATCTGCTCTCTTTTTTTAGGATTATTCACCCTATGTAAAGTTTAGCAGTTACACAATTATTTTTACAAGCTCATAAAAATATGGGGGCAATTTTGCCCCCATATACAAGTTTCTATATAACTACTCCAATAAAAGCTACTTGCGCGTATATTTCATGAAAATTCTAATACCGTGTTTATCTATTTGAAGCCCCGTTTTTGAGTACCACGCGCTTGCGCGTGGGTGAAAAGGG
>CAYZSU010000162.1:0-2025 GCA_964480565.1 uncultured Myxococcales bacterium
GGTTATCTGCTTGGTACTTATCTGTTACTCGCGAATCTGGGTGGGGCGAATCTGGCTGGATCTGATCTGCGTGGTGCAAATCTGTCTGGCGCGACTCTGGATGGGACGAATCTGTATGGATCGAATTTGAGCGGTGCAGTAGGGATTGGTCCGTTTGAACGATTGATGCTGAGTTTGCATATGATGTTTAGACGAGGATGATGAATTACGCATCCCTGCATTTGCCGGCATTGAAAAATTGGAAGCCATGCTCGCCAAATAGATACGGCTTTCTTGTATGGAATAAATCATGGAAGAAAGCACGGGATGTATAGTTGCGTTAGGCGATAAATGGTAAACAATTCAAAACTCCCTCAATGACATTGCTCATTGGGGGAGTTTTTTGTGAAAGGATAAAAATATATTCCTGTTTATAAAAAAAGCAGATGATGACATTTTTTGCCCTGTCATGCTCGACGCATTGCATTGGGCATTCAAGTAGGCAAACGGGATTCCCGCTACCATCATACGATATTCTACTATAATGTTAATGCGATCCGCCCTGTAGAAAATACACACAACCCTTGCCTTTTCCTTGTCGTTGGATGCGCCCTTCATGCAATAAGCGTTGCAAGTCTTTTTTAAGCGTAGGTCGTTTAATTTGTGGCATGGATGCGTGCAATTTTCCGATAGATGCAGGTGCATTAGCAAGGCATGAGATGATTTTATTTTCACGCTGTTCGCGAGACAAATAATAATTTGCAGTGCTAGCTGACTCTATGTGTAATGGGGTTGGCTGTGTGCCATGATCATTCAGAGTCGTTAATATCATTTCAAATGTTGCGATAAGGGATTTTGAAATGAATGCTATTAGCGTATCTGTGCATCCTGATGTATCGGCTATTTCCAATGCGGATAAATACTGTCGCCGATGCTCATGCTTAATAATGCATGGCGGATAGCCACATTGCATAAGGATTAAATTCATAAATAATCGTGCCAAGCGTCCATTGCCATCATCAAATGGATGGATGCATACAAATCGATAATGAAACTCACTCGCTCTTTCTATAGGGTGCTGATTAGCGGATTGTTCATACCATGACAGAAGGGCTTGTATATTGTCATGAACATGCAGTGGATCTGTATACTTATGGATATTGCCGGACAGTGTTAATACATGATTGGGCTGTGTTTTATATTGTCCAGCATGGATTTTTTTTTGTATAATCTGCCCATTTAATCCTTTTGCAGATGTAAAATCAATGCCATGCATCAATAGCGCATGCAGTTCTTTGATCATGTGTTCAGTGATTGGTTGCTGATTTTGAACAAAATCATATAATATATCAATGGCTTGTGCATGATTTTTGGCTTCTAAATAATCCTGAAGTGGCCTTCCTTCTGATGTGAGCCTATCACGCAAAAAGAATAATGTTTCCCCAAGAGTGAGCGTATTGCCCTCAATTGCATTGGAATGATAGGTCCATTCAATTTTGAGGCGTTCATAAATGGTGGCATATAAGTGTTCATCAATGGGTCGCATCTGATCGATCTGTTTTTTCAATGTTGTCATATAGGAAAAGTCTGTCATAATGGATGTATTATATCTAAAAATATCCAAAAAATCACGTATATTTGTCAAATATATCCAAAAATATCCATATAAATAATATAGTATCCAAAAAAAATACATGTTATGGATATTGAGTTGCTTTGATGGATATACAACTTGACAATACTCCATAATAGGCGTACTATTATGGAGTATGTTCCAACGAACAATTAACCTATCAAAAAATAATAGTTTTTTCTTGTTTGGTGCAAGGGGAACAGGCAAGTCGACATTGCTTCATCAGTATTTTGGCGATTCCAAAGCCTTGATGATCGATTTGCTCATTCCGGAAGTTGAGGATAGGTTTATTCGCAATCCATCTGAGTTGTTGGGTCAGATTCAGCTGCATCAGCCTGATCGCGTTTTAATTGATGAGGTTCAAAAAGTTCCCAAGTTGCTTAATGTGGTGCAATCCATCCTATTTGATCATC
>CAYZSU010000163.1:0-1961 GCA_964480565.1 uncultured Myxococcales bacterium
TCATCTATATTTTTCGATTCTTTGATTAAATGTAAAAATATTTTTCTAGATTTAAGAGATGTTTACTTACTGTTTTCTCGGCCATGAGTGAAAACCTTTCTTTTTAGTTATTGGTAGGTTCAAATTTGTTTTACGAGTATACACCGAGCGAGCAAAAAACTAATAATAAAAATAGTACCTAAATCCTGCAATCCATAAATTGAAGCAAAAATTTAGCCGCAAAGGACTGAATTTTCATTGATGAGAAGCAAAAAGATTTTAATAAATCAGGCCTGGGGTTAATTTCAACGTCTAATTATAGGAGAGCTTACCCCAAAACATACTTGTTCTCTACTGTTAGGCAATACTTAGCTCTCCGTTTTCAATTAACGGCTGGCACTGTCTTTTTCTCTGTTGGTTTTACTTAGGGAGTTAGCCCAACCGCTACCCAATCATCCCATTCTTTTGAATACAGGTGATTGGCTGGTGTTTTAATAGTTAACTGATTATTTCCTGTTAGCAACTTGCCTGCTACACGCACTAAATAAGTTCGTATGGTTTCTGGCTCCCATTGGCGTAGAGAGCGGTTGTTGCTAAGCATGGCCATCCAACGAAGCGTGTTATATGCCAGTATGGCACAATGGAATAGTGCGGCATTGGCTAAGAAACTATTTGTTCTGATTTTTCCAAGCCCCATCTGTCCTTTGGATTCTTCAATCCATGTTTCGCATGTTGCACGCGCACCGTACATTTTATGGGCTTGCCATGGATTTAGTTTTTCAGTGGTTACATAACAAAAATAGTCGTATTCCTGCATACCCCAAATATCATCTTGCACACTATTTCTAGGGTTTTCTTTTAGGATACGTACAGCAACAAAACGACGTGTCTGATTCCATCCGCCACAACCATATTTAAAATCGCATTGCTCCCAATCAATCTGTCCCTCAATCGAAGACCAGGTTTGTGATTCTAGAACTTCTGATAAATTCTTGAGTTTGACTTTAATCAGATAGCCATGCCCTCGTTTATCCAGCAAATCCATAAGAGTGCCAACAAAATAGCCACTATCTGCGCGAAAGATAATCCGCATTCGATTTGGAAGGTGGGCGAGTAGTTGCTTAGTAAATTCAACAACGCCATTACTGGTATAGGCACTGCCTGTCCGAAACCAAGCATGAATAATTTCTTTGCTTTCAGCCAGAAACGCGAGTTGAGAATGATAGGATTTTGCTCCACGTTTCTTAGGATTGTATCCTTTGGCGCTTCCTTCCTGATGACCACATACGGTATCAACCGTTGAATCAACATCTATCCAATGTACTGGTTTAATGCCTACTTTTGATACACCTGAGCGTAAGGCTCTACGCCAAAGCTGAGCCCGCAAGGTATGATTAACTGACTCGAGTTGACTGATTTGTTCATCATTGACTTCTTTAAAAATTCGTTGAGTCGTTGTGGCAACAGGTATCTTTGTCCAACCAGCAACTTTTCGCAGGACACTATCTGCCCAGACTGCTGTGATTTTTGCCATCGATAACCCACCACCAATTAATCCGACTACTGTCAGCTGAATAACATCAGATAAGTGATATTCTGCATTATCTCCTCGTTTGTGAGGAACGTTTCGCCTAATGATTTTTTCAAAGCCGATGCGGTTCAAGTATTTCACTACGGGTAATAGTCCTGCTTGACTGGTTAAGCCTTGAGCAGTTGGGGACATGTTAATTTTACGTTGATGGCTGCGTGCAGATTTTTTAGCGGTTTTTTGTTTTGAGCGATGGTTCATTAAAATAATGAGTAACAATTTTATAAAAACACCATTATACTATTGTTTTATATAGTTATTTATCGTGACTTACACTGGGTATTGCAGTATTTAGGTACAATCATTTTGAAAGAAAATGATGGCAAAATTCCTTTTGATCTAGACCATACAAGGATTTTTTCCTACTTACATTTAGGCGAAGATATTGGAGCAG
>CAYZSU010000164.1:0-1960 GCA_964480565.1 uncultured Myxococcales bacterium
TAGACGCTGTCAAGGCCTCCCGCAAACTCGCGGGCCGGAGCGACCATGCGAGTACATGAGGACCCGCGAGTGTTATGCGTAGGGAAACACAGAAGATGGGCGTTCCTAAGGGCAACCCCATTATGATTCAATTATTGCGTTTATTGATCAAGCCATTGAGGCAGGATTTATCAATGTGGCATATCGTACTTTGCTAACAGTACATCAAAATCCCAATGACTTGATTGATCAGCTGAAAAACTATACGCCGCCAAAAGTAGATAAAGCAGCACTTGCATTGGGATTGACTGCGGATACCATGGATACACCATAATTTAAAAACGTTTTCTCAACTATAAAAATCGCGCATGTGGATAATATCCAAATCAGGATGATTCTTTAAATGCTGAGTCGTACCATGTGATGCAATGAGCACATTTCGTAAATTATGCTGTTTGGAATTTGGATATCGTTTGCACTTATTGTCCAACTCAGCGAGTATAGAATACCCCACTTTTTCGACAGACCATTTGCATTCAATAATCATGCTAACTCGATCTTGGCGTTCAATAACCATATCAATCTGTACGCCAGGTCCGCGTCGAATGCTTTTCTTATGCCAATAAGGGCCATGTCGGGTATATAATGAATCAATATGCAGTTGGTTGATAATGGATTCAATATGCCGAAAGCAAAATCGTTCAAATGCTATTCCACAAAATGCATTCCATTTTTTGGATGTTAGACGATCAAATATATAGCGATCTGTATTTTTAGTAATAATGTGCAAATTTGGTTTAATAAAACTAAAATAAAATCGCACATATTCATCGATAATTTTATATTGAACCGTTTTTGCTGTATCTGAAAGCAATATGGGTCGGTATTCCTCAATAATACGAAGTGCTTTTAAGCGATCGAGATAATAGTTCATGGATCCTGGAGAAATGTCCGTACATGTGGATAGCTCCCGTAAAGAATAGGCGCGCATGCATAAATGCTCCAAAATTTTATAATAGGCCCGTGGCTGCTTTAATTGATCGGATAAAATATATGTCAATTCATCAGTAAAATATCCATTTTTGCAGAAAGCAAGCTGGTTGATATTTTGTTCAAATGATAATTGATTATTAATCAAATTCAGATAACCAGGAATGCCTCCTAAACACATCAGATATAATGATATATCATGATAATTGGTTTTTTTAAGCATTTTTTTTGCGTCCAGCGGGGTAAGTGGCCCAAGTTTAATTGTTTGTGTGCGTCGCCCAAAAAGTGGGCTGCTATGGGATAAAACATGATCCAGCATAAAGCTGGTCGAGGAGCCACATAGAATAAGGTGAATATGCTTACTCTTTTGCCAGTGTTTATCCCACATCATTTGTATGACAGACAGCAGTGAGTGGTCCGATTGACACATCCACTGAAATTCATCCAAAACGATAATTGTTTTTCGTTTTGGTAAATAGGTGAGCATGAGTTCAAATATATCTCGCCATGAAGTATATGGCGCAGATGCAATTAATGGATCTTTGGCAAATATGGATAGATCTGATAAGAAGTTTTGAATCTGTTGTGATTTTGTTGTTTTAAGGGCTGTATAATTGAATGCGTGTTTACCCGTACAGTATTTTTCGATTAATGCGGTTTTGCCAATTCGGCGTCGCCCATAGATAACTGAAAAATGGGATTTTTTCTCTTTAAAACATGCATTTAAAAGTGATAGCTCCTGCTTTCTACCGAAGAACATGATCTCTCCTTAACATTTTGTTCTAAGATGGGCCTTCTTTCTATCTTAGAACAAAATATCGAAAAAGTAACGTTTTGTTCTAAGATAATATCATATACTATCTTAGAACAAAATGTCAATTATGCCTGGTTATCATAGGGAGGAATGTATTTTTATTATCACTCCTGTAAAAGCAGGGCTCTAAGTGTTGGCGTAAGAACTGTCGAACGATTACGCAAGAGATTTGTTTTA
>CAYZSU010000165.1:0-1954 GCA_964480565.1 uncultured Myxococcales bacterium
GCAGTTAAAAACAAATCTTTTTGGATTGCTTAGCCACTTCATTCCTCGCGGGTGACATGGACTGCCCTCAAACAAAAATTGCAAAACGACGTCATTGCGAGATGGCCTTTAGGCCAGCGAAGCAATCCAGACGTTGAGGTTTTAAGCGGTTTTACTTAGGACACCGGATTGCAGTTAAAAACAAATCTTTTTGGATTGCTTAGCCACTTCATTCCTCGCGGGTGACATGGACTGCCCTCAAACAAAAATTGCAAAACGACGTCATTGCGAGATGGCCTTTAGGCCAGCGAAGCAATCCAGACGTTGAGGTTTTAAGCGGTTTTACTTAGGACACCGGATTGCAGTTAAAAACAAATCTTTTTGGATTGCTTAGCCACTTCATTCCTCGCGGGTGATGTTGTATTGGTACAACAGCTCATTTTTAAATCAAAGTTACTAAAAAGGTCTACTATGGCAACGGTGAAACGTTAATCCCAGCTCTCCTGCAGCCAACAAATATAATGAAGCTGCAACCATGCAAGTAATGTGATGAATTAAATTTACTGATCGACCTACATAAATGGAGGTTTTTGGGGAAATCCAGTAATTGGGTTAGTCGATGCCCAAAAAACAGTAAACGGATATTCTATAGGTAACATAATCACGCAGTTTCCTTTAAAAATCCGCTGACAAATTTATGAAGAATGCTGCCAATGAGCGTCTGATATGGAATCCCCTCACGTGCAGCGCGACGCTGCAATGCGGACAAATCATTTTCTGAAATACGTATATTAATTTTTCTATTTTTTCGAATCGTATTTTTTGCAACCTGTTGATAATCTTCGCTCAATGCCACAGGAGTCAGTTCATTGTTTTCATAGGCATCTAGAATCTCATGTTCCTGTGCATCCAATTCCAATGATTTTATTTTCTTTGGCATTATTTACCTCCTAAGTACATTTTTGTTGCCTTTCGGCTTGGAATAATCGTTTTTAAAAAATAGCTATTATTCTCCTTCACAAATGGAACTATGTAGGCATATCCATCAATATCCACAATTAATATTCGTTGATTCGGATACTTCGTCATATTTGGATGTTTTGCCTCAATAATATGACTTCCAGATTCAATTTTATGAACAATTTCCTCAAATGTAATACCTCTTTGCTTTGCAAGCATTTCATTTTTCTCTGCATTCCATTTGAACATAGGCATAGATCAAATAATAATACATTGTACGTACAATGTCAATCCATCCTCAAGACATCCATTAAGAACTGACAATCACTTTAAATATCAATTGCTTACACAATGCCTGGCACCGATGGGTTCAAATAAATCACTCATTTTGAGGGGGATTGTATGGATCTCCGGTCATTACTATATGACTTAGATGCCCGATACAAGCATTCGGGCATGACAGGCTCCTTTTGTACGGGCGCGGCAGAGCTGTGTCATCGTCGGCCCGTGAGCCGGGATCCATAGGCATTACTGCACTTGCCGGTCATTACTATATGACTGGATGCCAGGTACAATTGACTTTGTTAATAAAGTTTATTATTAACACATACCGTTAACAATAAATTGGATGGTCCTATGAAACAATTATTTCCTGCAGGAAAACCAGTCAGTGGCAATATGCTAATTGGGCGAAAAACACTACTCACTGAACTCACCCAAATACTTGCAATTGGTCAAAGCATTGTACTTATTGCACCTAGACGTTATGGTAAAACATCCATTGCACTTGAAATACTCAACCAATTTAAGACCAAAGACTGGTTTATATCTGAAATAGATATATTTAATATCACAGATAAGCAAAATTTTTCAGAAAAGATCATTGAATCCTGTTTAAAAAACAATCCTATTTCCATTGCAAGCTACTGGCATAAATTAAAATCAGGCGCAGTTGGCATATTATACCAATTACGTAAATAAATCGTGGGTTAAATACGTGCCCAATCTCTAGTGC
>CAYZSU010000166.1:0-1911 GCA_964480565.1 uncultured Myxococcales bacterium
GTCAAACGAAGTTTGACCTGTGAGTACCACGGGCTTGCCCGTGGTTATCTACTTAAAAGGTGAAAAAGTATCTGGAACAAATATAGATGGTAGTAAATGTCATATTGATTTTGAAAATGCAGCTGATCATGATCGTGTATCCATTACAGCTAATCAGGTGGCAACTGAAGCAACTATTGGCAGTATATTAGGTAAACAGGTAATTGTTATGAATGTCGATAAAACAGGCTTTGATGTGACATGTGTGAGTAATTATAATGATGGATTTAATACAACATCAACGCGTCGTTGCGCAACTATCAACTTTATTGTATTTGGCGAGCAGAATTAATAAGCGATTAATGCGCATCCGCCAGAAGAGGGTGTAAAATTGTTTTCAATATTTTGATGAAACATATTAAGTTCATTATTCTCTTCACGGATGCGTTCCACGCTTTGCCATAAATCGGGATCGATGGTGTCATCACAGGCTGATGGTGCATTATAAGCATGATCCATAATATCATAAGGAATAATTTGTGTGAGATCATCGGTATACTCATCGTGGCTTAAGGTGATATCAATGTTCGTGATTGACTCACCAACCTCAATGGTAATCGTGGTAAAGATATATGGATCTTCATCGGCGACGTCATTGGTATTCCAAAATTCTGCGTTCCCCGTGGTATTGGGTCCAAATATGCCGGTGCTATCCGAGTACTGCGTGCCCGGTATATTTTCCACGGATACTGTATAGGTACCTGAAGGAATGCCGTTAAATATGAAATCACCGCTGATCATATCATATTCCTCACATAAATGTGTAAAGCTGCCATCACATTCATTGATACCAGAGAATGTGGAATAGGCCTTGCACCAGGGGTCGTTGACTTCACGTAAAATGACATTGGCATAGGTCATTGGATCGCCATTGGCTTTAGTTATCGTACCTGTGAGTGTCGCAGTATGCGTATCCATATCATCGCTTGGATAGAGCATGCGCATGCCCATATGATCATCCGGATGTAAAGAAGCTGCTTCAATGGGATAGAAATGCAATCGAGGTGCTTCCATAGTGGGAATATGTATTGCACGGTGTGTATCACATGATTCATCTAAGCAGGAAACCATTTGATCATTGATAAAGGGATGGCCCAATCCCAGTAAATGTCCGAGTTCATGCGTGAGGACCCTCATCAAACCATCTACGCCAAAATGCGTGGCTTCTGCGCCAATGACGACGATGCCTTGCAAAATTTGCTGTTGCGACCAAATGTCTCCCTCAAATACATGGGCGCCCGCACGTGCGGTGCATGAACTAATTCGGCAAAATTCATCATTAAGTAATGTTCGTTCATCATCAAATATGATCATGGTTTTTAAATCTCTGTATGTCTCGAGTTCGCAATCTTCGATGGAATCCGAATAGCATCGTCCCAGCATCACATAATCCTGATAATTTTCGGCATTGATATCCTCTGGTAAGTATCCGGCAAATTCAAACTGAGGTGGATTCGCATAAGGGATAGTTTCCCATTGGCGCATGGCATGTTGGAGTAGCTCATGAAGTTGATCATTGGTGTACTTCGTCAGTACACCCGGATCCAAATAATAGTGAATAGTCGCACCCGGCTCCCAACCGATTGGCTCGCCAGTGTCATCGTTAAAATACATGAAATCAAATGCAAGCACTGTTGTACTTATGATTGCTATTAATATTCCAATTAGTAATTTAATCATAATATTTCCTATAATATAAAAACTATCACTAGGGCATGTTCAAAGTAAAGTTAAATTGTACCACTTTACGATCGTAAATTACAGATTTTTGTAAAATTCCAATATTTTGCACATCTACGAATTTCGTTTTTTGCTAATATATTAGGGCGTGTCCTCATAAGGAGATAAGTAGTTAAACTATCAGCAAAAAAG
>CAYZSU010000167.1:0-1838 GCA_964480565.1 uncultured Myxococcales bacterium
ACTATAACGATCAAATGATATTTGCGCTAGATGCGCTTCGCTAACCGCTTACGAATATTTTAGGCTTTTTACCCCACCCGGTTCTCACTATATTTCTGGAGAAATGTTCACGTATTGTGAACTTTATGGGAAATCGTGACTATTTGGACATCCATCGATACACCATATTGCTGGCACAAAGTTGACCCAATATCGATTTTGGGGAGATTTAGTCGCATGGTTAATTTCCACAACTTGACTCAATATTAAAATCGTGTCAAATTAGGGAATATGTTGGACCTACCAAAAAAACTAAGAAAACGACCATTTACCTACAGAGACGCCATAGAGGTCGGATTGACCAAATATGCCTTAGTTCAGTTGATTAAACAGGGAATTGTAGAACGTATCAAACGGGGAATATACATTCCTACCGATTATGATGATACCAATCCAGAGTCTCAGCTTCACTTGGCTGCCCTACAATGCGGCACCCCTTCCTGTATTTGCCTTTTATCAGCACTGGATTATTATCATGTTACGGATCAAGTTCCAAATAAGGTATGGATTATGGTACCTCAACAAAAGAGAGTTAGGTCGAGCAATTTAAAACTCATTCGATCAAGAACTCCCCAATGGGATATTGGTATTGATAAAAGCAATGACTATTGGGTCACCACACTTCCTCGCACACTCATTGAATGCTTACTTGCAAAACACCGCTTAGGATCTGATGTTGCTATTAGTGCTTTAAAAACATCAGTAATACATAAAAAAGTTAAATTGAGGAATATCATTTCTATTGCAAATCAAATGGGCGTACAAAAACGAATTTACCCTTATATTGAAACTTTAGTCATATAAATTTAAAGCAAGTAAATGCTCTAATTAGTGAATTGAAAAAGATGTCCCGACAAGAAGGACATCTTGATGTCAATGAATTGCGTGTTATTTTAGCTCTGGAACGAGCTGTTGCAAGGCTACAATATGACAATCGATTATCCCAACATCTTATTTTTAAAGGTGGCTTTGTTCTTTTAAAGCACTACGAAAGCCAACGCTTAACCAGAGATGCTGATGCTCTTGCTATTTCTATTTCCAAAGATATCTTCAAAGAAATGGCCTCTGCTGCATTAATGCATGATTTGAACGATGGCCTTTGGTATGGAGATATTCATGTATATGAACTAGGGGAACAAGATAAGTATGGCGCATTACGATTTGACATGGCTTTTCAAATTGGCCTTCCAAAACCACACAAAATTCAAAAATTATCACGAATTCACATTGATATCGGTTTTAGTGACCAGCTATTAACAACATGTACAGAAAAAATAATGAAACCACTATTCTCAATTTCAGAACCTATTTCTTGGAGAGTTTATTCAATGGAGCAGATTATATCTGAAAAACTACAAACATTACTGCAAAGGGGAAATGAAAATTCGCGAGCTAAAGATATCTACGATTTAATTTATTTATTACCAAAATGCATGGATATCAAACAACTTTTATTAACCATCAGACATACATTTAAAAATCGACAAACACCCATGCCTGATTCCTTTTTTGAAAGCGTCAATAAAATCGATGTTCTCACCACATTAGAATATGCCTGGCCGGGTATAAAAACAGCTGGCACTAAGCCATCTTTCGACGATGCGTGGAAAACACTTTTAACCTATTTAAAAGAGTTGGATGATCATTGAAAGTTATTGTCAAGTCTGGTGTTTGAGGCAATGAATCAAGCGGCCTCCTGATCAATGTTTTGTTCAACACCATCTTTAAATTGTATTCCTATTACGGTAAGCGGTTAGCGAAGCGCATCTAGCGCAAATATCATTTGATCGTTATAGTTC
>CAYZSU010000168.1:0-1787 GCA_964480565.1 uncultured Myxococcales bacterium
AGAGGTTAGGCAATCTGGACATTTTTGAACAACCCCACAAATTGCTATTTTTCACTAGTCCCATCATTGGCATCACTGACACCAGACAATCAGGAAAAACAACGCTATCAACATTATCTTCCAGATATACCCTATGTCTCTTTGGAAGACCCTGATCAACGACAATTCGCCCTCACTGACCCACAACGATTTTTACTCACAGCATGTGTGCCGCATTATTTGAAACATTGGTCATCAATGAATTTTGAAAATCACAATATAATCATGAAAAACCACCCAACCTTTATTTTTGACAAAACAGTCAGCATATTGAAGTGTGATGTAATCATTGAAAAGGCAAATAAATTAATGCCCATAGAAATAAAATCAGGACATACTATCAGGCTCACTTTTTTCACAATCTAAAAAAATGGCACTTCTTTTTCAAAAATACCGCTCAGCCATATCTCATTTATGCAGATAATGGTCATCGTATACAAAACAATATCGATATTATTCCGTTTATGGCTTTGCATTCTATATTAGACCCGTTGACCTTATAGAACCCCCAATAATCACATCCACATCAACTATTCTGCTCACGAACATCCCACAGCACGGGCATCAATGACAAAGTCAGACCAATCGCAATAATAATGGGGATGATGATCGCTCCCACATAATCGACCATGATCAGGGATAAACCAATACCCAAAGAAAAACAGGTGGACTTTAAAAATATTTGGAATCCTCGAATCGCGCTTTTGGCATGCGCGGGTGATTCATTTAAAAATACATAATCGATGCGACACTCAATGAGCAACATGGGCATGGACACCAAAAACCCAAATACAAAAAATAGAGTCACTGATTGGCCATTAAAACATAGAACCATTAATGTGACTTCCACAAGGCCTAGGCAAATAAAATAGATTTTCTTCTGAGATAGCGCCAATAATTTTGGAGCATTTATAAAGTACTTGTACAGCCTGACTCCCAGCATTGCGCTAATACATACACATAGAAAAAAAATTCCCAAACCAACACTGGTTAATTTAAAATGGGATAATATGAATACTGGCAACAGAGCATTAAAAAAACCAAAAACAAGACAACGCATTCCAAACATAATTGCGAGCGGTCGCAATTGTTTGTTTTCCCTTATTATTTTTAAATTTGATCGCAACCCAAACACATGGCTAAATTGAAAACTCTGCTGTATTGCAGACAGTATCGATGTACATGGCGTAGATAATTGAATTTTATAAACAAATAATATTGAGCATAAAAAAGTTATCGCATTGAAAATCAATACAGCACTTATATTAATCCATTCAATGATATAGCCGGCCATAAAATTGCTAATGGCCATTGCTAAATAGGCAATCTCCAGCATGGTTGCAACGCTACGATTTAATTCTGATTTTTCGGAACATAATAGCACCATCGCCTTTGATTTTGCTGAATCAAATAATGAGCGAAGCGCATAGGATACAAAAAATAATAGACATGACCATAGTGGATCAATGGCCTGATATGTAAATGCTAGAAAAATAAATAACAATATGCCCAAAATATCTGTGATAATCAGCACTTTTTTCAAGTTTAATTTTTCTGCCAATTGCCCAAATCCATTGCCAAATAACAATATCGGCAGTTTCTCAATCAATAAGCTGGCAACTAAAGATGCCTTTGAACCCGTGAGCTCATATATCATCACTGCCAATGTTACCCGCATGGAAAAATTACCTAAATTGGATATCAAGTCCGCCAAAAACAGATAAGACAAATTCGCATTTTTTATTTTG
>CAYZSU010000169.1:0-1768 GCA_964480565.1 uncultured Myxococcales bacterium
TTCTTGCATGCATCCAAACTATTGAGCACGGATTTAATGAGCGAAAATGGCTTTCTCACATCATGTGCCAGCATGGATGTGGTTTGGCCGATTGCGGCTAGTTTTTGGTTTGTCTTATTTTCCAAAGATACTCTATTTAGTTCAGACATAAGATGCGATAACTTTTCATATAATTTTAACAATACAATATTTTTTGTTCCATTATCTGGTGTTGAAGGAAAATTAGGATTTCGTATATCGACACTATCAATATGTTTTAAAAAATCGGATATTTTAGATAGATTCAAATAAAATAGAATATATACTAACAAGCTAAGTAAAATAGAGAGAATTAATGCTTGAAATATAAATACAGCTGTACTCAACAAACTATCATTGAACTCCGATTGATAGCAAAACTCGATATCCCCAATTTTTTGATTATCGTATAGTACAGGAGTGGATTCAAACTGAAATGAACACTGATGCGATGTATGATTTTGTGCACTTGGATTTGAAAATAAAGGCATTCCTTTTGCATCTTTTATTACTATAAAATTTGTATTACTCGCGAGAAATGAATCCAATGTAACTCTTTCAATGGATGGAAGGTTATAAATTTTTATAGGCAAACTTAAAATCATTGCTAATTGTTCAGCGCTAGCAATATATGTTGCTTGGATTATTTTTTTATAATTATTTTTTTCTCGATCTCTAAGAATGGAAACACTGATCAACATTATAATCACAAACAAAATGCCAATACTTACAGCAATATTCCGTTTTAAATACATAGTAGACAACCTTATCTGGATTGTACTTTATAATATTCTGACAAAGGAACGGTATACACCATCCCTGCTGATATGAAACCCACTTTAGGTAATGTTTTTGTTCGCATCGCCATATTCGGACTATAAATGTATATAGGTAAATCAATACTTGTGAGCACCTTTTTTAAAATTGAAGTTCCCAGCCCTCTTTGTTGATATTCAGGCAAGACACCAAAGTTAAATAAAAACTGTGCCCCAGAAACTGTTTGAAATGATGTAATACACCCACATTCACTGCCCTCATGGGATAGCAACCAAAATATATTATTTTCATTAGTAGAATAAAGTGTCATTTTTTTAAGAAAAAGCGCATGCGTTATTGCATCAAATTCAAATGCTGTCTGAACAATGTCGCAAAATCTTTCAATATTATCAGTTGGTTGAATGTTAAATAATTGCTGTGAGTTTTGAGATTCAAGCTGAGCATCCAAATAAAAATATTCTTCTTCAACTACGCTATGATTTTTCCATTGCTGTCCTGTTAACAATAAATGACCTTGTTGGCCATGCTGTTTGTAAAAAGCTTCCGCTTCTTTTATTTCATTGCATGTAAACTGATAAGTTGATTGGACAGGATATACCGCATTCCAATGAGGGACCATTGCAGAATCAGTCACGCATGCAATAGAACCTGATGTCAAATTTTTCCACGAACTAAATGATTTAAATATTCCCAATTCCTGGTTTAAGATATGATGTAGCGTAGTCATTGTATATTTCTCTGATAGAAATTGTTAAATTTAATATTTTCTATGGATTCAATTTTAACTCCAATATCACGATATCGCTTGGCATAGACTAAATATTGTACTGGATGAAACAGTGGGTACACCGTATTTAATTTCAAAATATACGTATTTAATTGCTGTGCTAAACTACTTTTATTCAATATATGTGACTCCACTAGTGTCCGGTTAAATTAGAGATATTTAGGGCATGGATCTGAAGTTCTTTTT
>CAYZSU010000170.1:0-1724 GCA_964480565.1 uncultured Myxococcales bacterium
CATTATGTAAATTTAGAAATTCATTAGAACATTGATCAGTCATGATATCCCCCATGCCCAGCCTTACGGAGACTTATCAATTATGTCAAGTTGGAATAATCTAGAAATACCAATAGAGATGGTGGATATGATAATTCAATCAATAATGGGACTGCCATCAAAACGCCCATCTTCGGCGTTTCCCGCTGCATCCGCAATCCTCACGTACTCGCATGGTCGCTCGCGGCCCGTGGATTTGCGGGAGCCTTGACAGCGTCTATTATATTTTTGCTGTCGGAAATGCACAATCGCTTGATCAACTTGACTAATTGCTAACGCAATTTTTCAAGTTGTCACAGCGCTAGTAAACAAGACATCATTTGCCAGATATATAAATATGCCTGGCAAATGATAAATGCCTTTCATCGCTACCAAGCGAGTATCCTAATACACCTAATCCCACAGCAGCAATGCTATTTCCCTCCAATGAAAGCTCTTTTTGTATCGCACAGCGCTCATCTTCTGTTAATATATGAGCTCCAATAGTCCATGCCAACGCCCGCGTATTGGCACTTTGGGCGTTTTGAATAAGATTTGTAAATATATATATTGCAAGCCGAGGGTGACATTTATGTGTATTCAAGATAGTCTGAAATAATTGGTAGCTAGCGTCATCTATACTGGAGGCTGTTAAAAGTGATTGATGTGCCATTACAAGGTCTTGACCAGGCTTTTCAGACATATTTTCTAATAATGGATGGTACGCAGGTGGCAATTCAATACTTTCCATGGGATTCAGTGGTGCTTGTTTCTGCGTTGGTGCTTGTTCCTCCGATATGGCAGGTGTATCATAACCTCCATTTGATTGTATCCAATCGCGTACGAAACGCGCATCATCTTTTTTGCTTGGTGGTGAATTTGTGATGATGTTTTCTACAGCAGGATACCTAGATGCTAAACTGGCAATTTGATGAACAGGTAATGCAAAAAGCTTGGCAGGAGATATTCTGCCATTTGCTAGGGAAATCCACGTGATATCTGGTAATATTTCATATCCCTTGCAGGGAAAGCAGTTTATTACTCTGCCAACAAAATCACTGTAATCTCCACGACCTTGAAATATCATGCCGTATAGTTTTTCTAACAGATCGGTATGTTTCATAGCTAAGATTGCTATAGTGCGAGGGGAATGTTTTTTAATTCTCC
The DNA here is from genome assembly GCA_964480565.1 of uncultured Myxococcales bacterium. GTDB lineage: Bacteria > UBA10199 > UBA10199 > 2-02-FULL-44-16 > JAAZCA01 > CAYZSU01. The sequence continues at coordinate 1,186 of CAYZSU010000170.1, forward strand.
CAGCATGCAATGCTCCCCGTGTATTTCTTAAATCGAATATGCCAGTGGATTCTTTCAGACCGGCATGAGTTGTCATCATCCGCCACATACCGGATTGTTGGAAGTCAGGAGAATTACTAATAGGAGGTTGATTTGAGAAAGTTGTTCGGGAACGCAAATTCGTCTGACCGAATGAAGCAACAGTGCCAGATGATTGTGCCCCATATGGATGAGATGTGGATCCAATACCAGGCATACTTGGACTGAGCATATTTTTTGGCGGACCAATACCCTGCAGTTGTGATGTTCTAATCACTGGAATAGTTTTCATATTTGTCTCCTTGGTGTTGATTGATTATTACTATTCATGGACAATAATACTGATTTAAAACAGAACCGCTCACTTTGAACTGTTCTGGCAGTCGCTGTTGTTCCAGCTTTGCGCGCATAATATCTTTGGCAACACCTTTTACACCACTTTCATTTCCATCATAATAACTGATAAAAAGTAAGCGGTTAGCGAAGCGCATCTAGCGCAAATATCATTTGATCGTTATAGT
>CAYZSU010000171.1:0-1710 GCA_964480565.1 uncultured Myxococcales bacterium
CCCGCACGCAGGGTGTTGTGGGGAGGGCTAGAGAAATACTAGCCCTTACCCGATTTCGGTATTTATTTTACTGTTATTTTTTTGAAGTTTGAAGTTTGAAGTTTGTAGCAACGCCCACTGGTAATGTTCTTTAATGACATAATTATTCCGAAAGTTTATTTAGAATTATTTTTGCTATATGTAGTAATCTCTACATGGGGCATCATTTTTATAATCGCAGCAAGAATGTCATTTTCATTTCGAGCACAAAAGTTGATGTAATGCGAACGTGATTTTCCAAAAAATGTTATAGCTAATGTATAGTTAGGGCAGCAGCCATAATGGGCATCTACTTCATAATTAAAAAAAAGCCCGTGAACATCTGAAAACGATAATACTCCATAATCAGCTTTTTCATATTTGTACGTAATGGTCGTCACGTTCGATTTTGTACTTCTACCGGTTACCACCCTTTTATTCAAATTAGAAAAGCTAAAGCTATCGTTATTGAATTTGACAGTCGATTTGTCGTTAATAAATAAAATACCAGCATCTAAATTTAAGTGGCTACAAGCATATTTTTCTTGAGAAGAAAAAGAAATATTATCGTTCAAAATTTTTATGGCTTCTTCTTCATTTATTGATTGTGAAAGTTTCAATACATTTTGAGGTGGATTATATTTAGCCATACATCCACTCAAAATAAATGAGATCAAACACGTTGCTATTAAGAATAATAGTTTGGTTTTTAGACTTTCCTTTTTCATTTGCATTTTAATGCTCTCCTTTAAAATCTATCTATCGCCTGGCATTTTTCCCTTTTTTAATACCTTGCTTGCAGTTTTATCACCGAACGTCGCTTTACAGCGGGCGCGGCTTTTTGCGCTCCGCTGTAAAAGCCTTGTTAGCCAATTACGCAGATCGTTGCATACTGGCTGTTAAAATCCCGGCTCCAATCAATGCCGCACCACCGCAACGATTGAACCATTTTCGTACACTTGTCTTCCTTATCGCTTCTCGCAGTTGACTTGCAAATAACGCATATAGAGCTGCATTAACCAAAGCTAAGAACAGGAAAGTCCCTCCCAACAGGAGTAGTTGGTTTAAAACGGGTTCATTGGTATTGATGAATTGTGGTAAAAATGCCACAAAGAAAGCTATCCCTTTTGGATTGAGTGCCGTTACAATGAAAGAACTTTTGAAAAGTGAGCGCGGTGAAATAACTTTCTTTTCCTCATGGATCGAACCGCTTTTCGGGTTTGCTCTCCACAAATTGATCCCCAGGTAAAGCAAGTACAGTGCTCCAATCCATTTGAATAATGTGAAAAGAGTGGCAGAAGCGCTCATAATTGCACCAAGTCCCAAAAGTGAGAGTGTCATTGCTGTAAAATCCCCAAACACAACACCTGCTGCGAGAGGAACAACTGATTTACGCCCATGTGTCACTGCTTGACTTACAACCAGAATGATTGTCGGCCCTGGTATTATCAAAATGAGCGTTGTGGCAAAAATGTAGGCAATCCATATTTCCAAACTCATTATTGTCTCCTATTGCGTGGCAAAGGTTGCGATAACCTGCCGCATAATGCGGAAGAATAAAGCCGAATTTTGTAAGAACTTAATGCGTACAGTATATGTTGATATACTGGCAATGTTTTGCGGTCAGCGTTAATTGGTTTGTGTACGCCCGGCATGGGCGTGAACTAATGGGGTTCAAGTCCCCTGTAAGTG
>CAYZSU010000172.1:0-1634 GCA_964480565.1 uncultured Myxococcales bacterium
GCCAAGGCGGGGTGTGCAAAGGTTATCCTCACCCTTACACCGGTGGCTCGGAGCCCCAACTGGCCATACTATACGTGCTATAGGTCAATTTTGTACAGTCGCCACACCTCAACAAAGACCTGAAACCTGTATCGGCATTGAAACGCCAAACTGCTTATTCAGACCACAAGCACCTGCTCCTATATTCCATGCGCCTCCTGAAAAAATTCAACAGCTTATGGGTATTTTGGATCTCATTGAAAGAGACCCAGACGAGTTTGCAAACGCAGTCAGTCATTTAATAGAACCGCTAAATCCAACCAAAATCCTTCAAGGGAATGGTTTTTTAAAGATGTTCTTTGATGATCAATCAAGTGCTGGTTTAATTACAAGCACGTTCAATATTTCACAGAATCAATTGATCCACGCAGCACTAGAAGCAACAAAAATTGTTGGTGACTTCAGGGAGACAGTAAAAATCATTCATAGCTTTGAAAACATGGCATTGACAATTGTAGCGCATATTACACCTGCGGGGTATCAACGGCATCGCCCTGCTATCACAGCTGCACTTCACATTGCATGCGGGTCAGATTTGCTAATAAAAAAAGATCCACGCATTATACGCATTTTAATTCAACAAGCACAGTATTTACATTATCCCCCTCACTTATTGCCAATCTTATCCTACTCGAATTATAATAACATAAACGCATTATTCACGGCTCAATGGCATGAAATGGCATGCGATACTCATCAAGATCCATTGAGTCGATTGCTGGCATTGCATCATTTGGCTCAGCATGTAAGGAATAATAGCGATGATATATGGAATAATTTAGAATATATTGGTGCATTTGCATCATTATGTGAAGACTCAATTCCAACTATTGCCCAATATGCTGATAAGATATTCAGTGAACTAGGGTCCGTAATAGTTGACGATGATGATATTTAAGTGATATTTTAAAAATAGCATTTTCAAAACTCGCTCAATTGATTGGTCATCTAGCGCTGAAACTCACCCTTTGACAAACTCAGCAAGCATATACCAAAGGGGGATTAAATGCCTTATATTTTCAAAATAATGGGGAGTATCACGCGCAAGCCAGTGGTTACCTATTACTTCTCCAACCCAATATATTGTTTGCTATATCATCGGTATATTCAGGCTGCATATGCGCTAAAGAAGGGTATCATAGCAGTTCCATTGTAACAGCGCGTAATTTACCCTTAATAGATCGCAACGTTTATTTACATGTTACAAAGCGCAAGTATCGATGCCCTGTGGATGGAAGGATCCATGTGGAGATTGTGGATTGGCTAAAAAAAAGAGCCGATGCACTGCCCGCTTTTGCGAAGAGACTTTTAGATTAACGTCTATCACAACAAATCAGGAAGCAGGCTGGTTTTTGGGAATGGATGACGAGAGAGTGTATCGCATCGACAAGGAGATCCTGGAAGAAAAAGCGGCCACACTTTTAACCCCTCCTCCTGCCGCACTCAATATGAGCGTGGATGAAGTCAGCTATCGCAAATACCATCGATATCCCCCTATGTCAGGATAGTTGTCGCCTCACCTGTTTAAAGAAGGAGACAGCAAATGGCAAGATTTACAATCGGATTCAAGGAATCAGCAGTTAAAAAAGCATTAA
>CAYZSU010000173.1:0-1589 GCA_964480565.1 uncultured Myxococcales bacterium
TATACCTTGCGTGTTCGATTATTTGGATGAAGCTCTTATGAGGACACGCCCTAGTCAGAGGGGCGATGAAATCAATATACGAGTTGATTTATGATCGCAAAAGATAATATGACAAAAAATGATGCGGAAATAAATGATGTGAATTGTGTAAGGCATCATTTTTTAAAACAATTTTCACCATCCAGTGGGTCGAAGTTGATTGGTATCGTAGCTGTGGGAATATTCATTATTGGTGTGATATTTTATGTGACTCAGTTAACAATAAAACAAAAGCCAAGAGTGCAAAGTGAGTATGATTCCTACTTAACTCAGAAAATGATTCCCCAGCGAGTGATTACTCCGGATTATATTGAGGATATTTCCCATGCCGATCAGCCTGATGATGCCAGATTATCAAAAAAAAACATCAATGGAAAACAGGGTCAATACCACTTGGGACATGATTCTAATGGGTTTGCGACTTCTGACAGTGCGCATAAAAAAACGCAGTCGATGATCATCTACTCCGGTGTAGCGTCTGAGGACCCCAAACGGCCTAGTTTAAACTTACCGCTGGGTACGGAATTAGATGCGATAATTGAAAAAACAGTTATCACAGAAGATCGAGGTGTGCCTGTGATTGCACGGTTAAAACGTGGTTATTTTGAAAATGGGCAGCAAATTATTCCACGAAATTCACGCGTTTTTGGGCATGCTGGGCGTGCGATAGAGGACCGAGTGCATGTTAAATTTAGCTATGTTGTGTTTGCAGATGGCTCGGAGAATCGCATCAATGCAATTGCAGTGGATGATAATGGTGGCGGTGGGATCTAGGGAAAGCGAAAACGAAAATTAGGGCGGCGCAGTAAGAATATTCTATCCAGCGCAGTGATTGGTGCGACATCCGTATTTGCTCCCGTTGGCGCTGGATTTTCGAGTACTGCTATGCGTGGCGCGCATGGGGGCGCTTCTCGTGAGCTGGGTCGGGATAACAAGTATTATCGCAAAGCTGAGGCTATGCCTGTGGTAACTATTAAGAAAAATACATCATTTCGAATTTTAATTCATAAAGCATAAATAGCGGGTGAGGGTATAATGAAATTATTTCAATTAGTAATTGTGGGAGTCATTTTTTGCATGCCAAGTATATCGATGGCCATTGCTCGACATGCGGTTGGACTCCAAGGAGGATATTCATGGCAGAGCAATCGCGATCCTGAGGGTCGTCAGCTTGTAGGCAGTGACAGCTATATAGCAGGTGTTTCTGGGGTATATCAGTTTGATGGTAGTTTATCTAAATTGGGTGTCGATTATTCCGTGTCTGTCACATTATCTCGCCTACAGCAATATCGCAATGTACGCATTGGTGGAAGTGTAGGAACCTTTCGCGAACGACTGATGGTGGTGGATTGGCTGATTGGGGCACGATATTATTTTATGAATAATAAATGGTGCCCATTTGTGGGTGGTGGTATGGGTTTTTCATATTTAAGGCGAAATGATATTTCATATCGAGATATGATTAATCAATTACTGCCTAACCCACCTGTGGGCGATCACTTTAATGTTAACATATTTCCACAAATAGGAATTGAATATCGACCCACATT
>CAYZSU010000174.1:0-1587 GCA_964480565.1 uncultured Myxococcales bacterium
CAGAAAAATATCTTTTACCGTTATCCATACATTACGGCTACAAAATTTCCCAGAAATATCGCTGGGACCACTACTGTTTACCGTTACCGTTCAGCAAGGTAACAATTCGTTTTTGCAAACCGTTTAAAGTGAATAAACAAGCGGACATAACAGATACCTGCAAGAAGATTCAAGATCTCCTTGGTTGCGCTTCCTGAGAAGTTCTTAATTGCTGCAACATGCTTTGAATTATATTCACCCAGTTCTTTTTGTAAAAGTATACAGGGCTCGGCTTCTTGCCACTCCATATATACCTCTCGCAATGAATCTATTTAATTGTGTTCTAGGCCCATAACAAGTTGATTGGACCGCATTGTAGTTACACCAGCATCTTTATACCCTTCAACAACTACCCTGAAAAGTCTGCCAGATGTCATTGATCCTGGACTAATATCAAAAGTGAATGAATTAGCCCAAGGATTCCCTGCAGGCTGAGTTTGATATGCAGTAGTATATTCAGAGCCAGTGTCGTATCCACCCCCTACAGTCGATGTCCCATTGGCTACTCTTAGTCTGTAATAAGAATCCCCTGTGCCAGCATAAGATCCCACCATAGAAAGCCGAATACTCGTGATATTTTTATTTGACACATATACATAACCAGTTGTAAGCGTATCCGGAGAACCAGAGCCTGTTGAACTAATTGTCAACTGACTAGTATCAGTAAAGAAGTGACCAAATTCCTGAGCGGATTTTACTCCTCCATTTACCTCCAAAGCACCTCCCGGATTCGTGGTGCCGATGCCCACGTTGCCGTCTAATAATTGTATATTACCTGCACGACCATTACCACCAGTCGCAGTTCTTGTCCCTGTACTCAAAATAATATCTCCAGCGGTTCCATTTGAAACACCACCCGTTTCTGAAACATCGCCTGCCCGCAGCTCGATAGAACCTGCAAACTGCCATGACGACGGACTGGAAATCTTATCGTAGGCCTTGATTATTGTAAGGTCACGTTGAGTACTCGTAGAATTGGGATTCCCCACTTGGATATTCCCACTTTGAACCTCAAACATCTCCTCCGGATTCGTGGCGCCGATGCCCACGTTGCCGGCACGCTGCACAGTCATGATAGGTGTCTGTGTACTAATATCTCGGATATGTAGTGCGTTCTGTTGAGAACGATACAAAAGCTCTACACCACTGCCACCTGAGCCCTCAGCAAATTGTAATCTTGAATTTAAATTGGCACCCAAATTAAAAATTCGCACTGATGCTGTGCCAGCGCTGGCATTTACATCAAGCAAATGTCCTGGATCCGTCGTGCCGATGCCCACGTTGCCCCCTGAAAGCACTGTCACAGCAGTGTTTCCGGCCACCGATAACCCCTGTGCTGAAGCCGCCTGCAGGACGCATACCACACTTTCCCTCATCTTCTTGTATCCATTGAAATCATTGACCTGTAGAGGACGTATTTTTTTTCTTCTGTGAAGTTTTTACATAAACACCTTGTAAATTTTTACGTCTTTTTTGCTTCGAATCGCTACAGCCCAATAATATCAGTGCATACAGAGGGGGTGTTTTTTCTATCAATTTTTGAAAAAT
>CAYZSU010000175.1:0-1572 GCA_964480565.1 uncultured Myxococcales bacterium
GGAGGGCATAATGCGCCTGTCATGCCCGAATGATTTAATCGGGCATCCAGTCATACAGTAATGACCGGAGATCCATACAATCCCCCTCAAAATGAATCCATCGGTGCCCAGGCATGGGTAACTAGTTGATATTATTGATTTATATGGATATTGTGTCATATTAATGCCTGGCCCCGACGTGATTATACTATTGTTTTATTCAATAGTATGTGATACTGTATGATCATGAAAGATCGATTGTTTACATTGCTAAAATGTTTGGATGAACGTTTGGAACAAAGGGAAACACTTGTTGTTTGCGGAGGTTTTGCCTTGTTATTAGCGTATGGAGGTAGTCGAGCTACTATGGATATTGATGTAATAGCGCCTATTCCGCTAAACAATCATTTGCGCGAAAAAGTAGAAGATATTGCACGAGAATTTGATGATGATTCGCAATGGTTGAATGATGCTTCAAAAGGGTTTGTAGATTATTTGCTTCCTGATTGGGAACAACGGCTTGTGCCAATTGATTTAAGCTTTAAATTGTTAGAGCTTTTGGTTGTAGGACGGGTGGATCTCATTATGATGAAGCTGAGAGCTGCTCGTCCAAAAGATTTAGCAGATGTACAGGAATTGAAAATTACACAAACTGAAGCTGATTTTATTTTGAATAAGCTGAATTATATTGCTAGTTTTGATGCAAAAACAGCACATACAGTTCAATTAATTTTGGAGGAGTGGAATTTTGTCACATCAACTTCGTAAACAATGGGCACGCCTTGGTATTGCTTTTAGAGAAACCTTTTCAAAAAAAGGATGTATCGATCTTGAACAGTTGATTATAGAGACTTGTCAAGAAGGTCAAAACGACTCACGTTTATTTTTTACTATGCGCGGCTGGTTGTTAAAACATCAGGATCTTGTCAATATTAGCCGATTAATTCGTATAGTCAAAATTAGGGATAATACGGCTGTTTTAGGTGCTTTGATTGACTCAATTGTTGAAGAAAAACCACGATCGCAACTTCGATATATTTTAAAATATTGTCAACCTGCAAAAAAACAGGAGTTCGTTTTTAAAGAAGTGTTGTTATCTCAAACAGTTTGTCAGTTAAATCTCCAAGAAGCTTTGCCTATATGGAAAAAATGGAATCTTATTTCACGTGATATGGAAAAAGCAGATGGTGCAATTTCAGAAAAAGGCCGGGTTTTTTTATATAATAAAAATCTTGCGCTTCGGGCATTCTTTGGGCCGAATACTCGTGCAGAAATATTGAGTTATTTTCTTCAATATAATGAAGGAAATGCTTACCATATTGCAGAAACAATGAATCAAAGCTATGAGCCGGTATATTCTGAATTAAAATTATGCAAAGAAATGGGTTTTGTTAGTGCAATTCGAAGAGGTAATGCCGTTGTATATCAATTTCAGCCACAATTTTTTAAAATTATGATTAAACAAATACTTTTCCGTGCTAGGTACTGATCAGTATTTATGGACAGTCCCATACTAGACTTTTTTCATAACCTTGATCTAAAAATGAGCTGTTGTACCAATACAACATCACCCGCGAGGAATGAAGTGGCTAA
>CAYZSU010000176.1:0-1570 GCA_964480565.1 uncultured Myxococcales bacterium
TTACTCAGCGAGCTCATGGCATATACGATGAATGCATTTCAGGTCGATGGTGTGCGTGTTGATATGAGTGCCTATATGGGGTTGGGTGATAGCGGTGCATTTGATGCGCATCATGAGGCATGCACGGATGTTAATATGCCGATACTCAAACATTTGGTGGATAGTGTGAAGGATGTGCATGATCAAGCAATTGTTATTGCTGAAGATGGGCGGGATGGGGATAATTGGTATCATGTTGCAAAGGCGACGGGTATTGATTTTGCGTGGAACTTTGAATTCATGCATGTGCTTCATCAATTATTTAATATGCGCACGTCCTATGATGAAAGACTAACAGTTCGTGATTTATGGAATTGTTTGCAATATGGTATGCGCTATCCAAACGATCAGATAAAAATAGATTATCCGCCATGGGTAGGTTATTTTAGCAGTCATGATGAGGTGGGTAATCATGGTGGTGTTCGATTAGAGTCATTATGTCAGTCAGATGTTGACTTGCGAATGTTGATTTCTCTGTTGTTTGTGGCAAGGTGCATTCCCATGCACTTTCAGGGTGTGCATCGACCCTTTCCATTTTTTCGGGATGCAGCCAGGCATGATCATAAAGGGACTGTTATACCGGCGGATTTAGTTCTGGCGAATAAGGTGGCAATGGAAGTATAGAGATATTGCTAGGAATATTTAATGCCTCTGTCGTATGCCAGGAGGCTCTATCCATCATAATTAGCGCATGATACTCGTCTTCAACATGTTTTGAAATTTCATTCAGATGCAATTGCATCATGCCGGAACAACACTCGGGTAAAATCAACGCGCACCCTTTATCTTTATCCGGACAACATGCGCCAAAAATATAAGTATTCATAAATTGCTGCTGACGGACAATCCGTGGGCGCGTTCCCTTGGCCGCCCAAACCCGTGAGAGACTGCCTTGCTGACCCACACGACTTTCATCTTGCCACCATACTTCAATTTTATTGTGTGCGAGAACATCCTCTAATTGTAATAGTTCTTCAGGAAATGCCTCTTTAAACTGTGCAATGGCGTCTTCTGAATGCTTTGGATGTTTGGATCTGCCTGAAATCCAAACGATATTTATACGGTCAAGAAGGGTATACACACCTGAGCGGGAGTAAGCGCAATCAAACGTATCGGCCAGTAGATCTTGAATATCGCTAACCGTTACACGGCCGCCTTGTTTTGCATCATAAAGTTGGTCTAAGGCATCTTTGAACGATTCCTCTTGATTCGCTGGAAGTCGTGGTTTGCGCCCTCTGCCTTCTTTTTCAATTAACCCCTCATAGTCAAAATCCACAAACGACCAAATCCACGATCGCAATGCTTTTTCATCGTACAAAATAAGATCTGCTATATCGGTGAGCTTCTTGCCTGATTGAAAATGATGAAGAGCTAAAAGCTTAATTTTTATTACGGGATCACGTTCACGTTTATATGTTTCGCGAAATGCATAATCTAACAGTTGCGGACGAATTTCATTTAGTTTTTTCATCTCTTTTTTATACTAAAAATATGACTAAAAACCCACGTTTATTTTACGTAATTGGTATTA
>CAYZSU010000177.1:0-1552 GCA_964480565.1 uncultured Myxococcales bacterium
AGTGGTCTGTCGCAGGGGTTTTGATCAGTTGGAAGTTCACGATTGTCGAGTCTCCTCGTCAGTCGAGATGCGGTAGGTCGCTACGGTCTACGAGCACCTCAATGCTGCGGGGCTGGCCGGGTATCCGAGCGAGCAGCCCCTTCCGCTCCAGCGTGAGCAACATGTTGTGGACCGAGGGCGGAGAGACGCCGAAGAACCACTGGATATCTGTCTGTGCGGGTGGGCGCCGATTGAGTTTCGAGTAGTGGTAGATGAAAGCGAGGTACTGCCCCTGCTTCGCGGTAAATGTAGCAGTCATAGGTCTCCAGGATCGACATCTACTCCAAAATATGATCTGGTTCTCGCAACGGCGGGGATGATCCCGAGCGGCGAGGGCCCAGACATGAACATCAAGTACATCATAGACCTGAATGAAGAGGAGCGGAAGTCCCTGCTGGAACTTACGCGAAGTGGAAAGCCAGGGGCGCGGAAGATGAAGCGCGCCCAAATCTTGGTTTTGGCCGACGAGGGTTCCACCGACGAGGCAATCGCTTCGGCTCTGAAGACCGGCACATCGACGGTCTTTCGAACGCGGCGGCGCTTCGTCGAAGGAGGAATCGAGCACGCTCTGACCGAGGCCTCTCGACCAGGTGGGAGTCGCAAGCTCACCGGCCGCGAAGAGGCTCTCCTGGTTGCAACTGTATGCTCGAAACCACCCGAAGGTCGGGCGCGCTGGACGCTGGAACTGTTGGCCGACAAGATGGTCAGCCTGACTGAGCACGAGAACATCTCCCGAGCCACGATTGGTCGCCGCTTGAAGGGGAACGACCTCAAACCGTGGCAGAAGAGGATGTGGTGCATCCCGAAGGTTACTCCCTCGTTTGTGGCCTGCATGGAAGATGTGCTCGACCTTTATGCAGAGGAAGACCCCGAAGTCCCCGTTGTCTGCTTTGATGAGACTCCAACTCAGTTGATCGGTGAGACTCGTTCTCCCCTCCCTGCAAAGCCTGGCGAGACCGCAATCTACGACTACGAGTACAAGCGCAATGGGACGTCGAATATCTTCGTGTTCGTCGATGCTCACAGGGGCTGGCGGCACGTCAAAGCGACGCGACGTCGGACCAACATCGATTTCGCCGAATGCATGCGAGACCTGGTCGATGAGCACTACCCCACGACCCCACTCATCCGCGTGGTCCTCGACAATCTCAGCACCCACAAGGCTGCGTCATTGTACGAGGCCTTCGAACCGGCCGAGGCACGACGAATCATCAGGCGCCTGGAGTTTCACTTCACACCCAAACACGGAAGCTGGCTGAACATGGCCGAGATCGAAATCGGCGTCCTTGTATCGCAGTGCCTGAGCCGACGAATCCCCGACAGGGAGATGCTCTCAAGCGAGGTCGCTGCATGGACAAAGGCACGCAACGCTGAGGGAGCTCGGATCAACTGGATGTTCCGGGTCGAGAACGCCCGAGAAAAGCTCGGCAGGGTCTACCCTGATGTGGAAGCGACGAGGGAGGCAAAGGCGACATGAGTGGAGGAACTCACCATAATCCCTGCGACGGACCAC
>CAYZSU010000178.1:0-1521 GCA_964480565.1 uncultured Myxococcales bacterium
ATCGGTGCATTCTCTTTGCCAACATTTTTATGATACCACATCCATGCTTCTGGATTAATGGGCTCGCCCACAGAACCTAAAATACGAAGCTTTGATAAATCTTGTGTTTGTGTCCACTTTTCACCTTCACGCATTAATGAACGAATGGCTGTTGGCGCAGTGTAGAAAATACTCACACTATGCTTTTCGCATACATCCCAGAAACGAGCCGCATCTGGGTATGTGGGTACACCTTCAAACATAAGGCTGGTTGCCGCATTTGCCAAAGGACCATACACAATATAGCTGTGACCAGTCACCCAACCAATATCCGCTGTACACCAATACACATCATCATCATGATAATCAAATACATATTTAAATGTAGTCGCTGCATAGACCATATATCCGGCTGTCGTATGAAGCACGCCTTTTGGTTTTCCAGTCGAACCGGATGTATAGAGAATAAATAGAGGATCTTCTGAATCCATTTTCTCAGGCTCACATGTATCGGATGCATTGGCCATTAAATCGGTCCATAATACATCACGCCCCTCGGTCATTGTGATATCAGTACCTGTATGTTTATAAACCACACATGTTTTTACTTCATTATTATTTTCCTTGCACATTTCCATGGCTTTATCTGCAGCCGCCTTCATTGGAATATCTTTTTTGCCACGATAGGCGCCATCTGTTGTAATCACACATGTACAACCTGAATCTAAAATACGATCTCGAAGTGCTTCTGCAGAAAAACCACCAAACACAATCGAGTGAACCGCACCAATACGCGTACAAGCTAGCATGGCAATTGATAATTCAGGAATCATTGGCATATAGATGGATACACGATCACCTTTTTTCACACCGCGATCTTTTAATACATTGGCAAACTTAGATACTTCAGCAAGCAATTCCTTGTAGGTAAATTTCTTACTTTGATCGGGCTCATTGCCTTCCCAAATAATGGCTGTTTTATCCCCATTGCCATTTTCCACATGACGATCCAAACAGTTGACCGACATATTGGTCTGTGCACCTTCAAAAAATTTAATATTTACATCCCCTGTAAAATCATAATTGCGAACCTTATCCCACTTTTTATACCAGAAAAAATTTTCTGCGATTTCACTCCAAAACCCCTCTGGATCATTGATAGAGCGATCGTACATTTCTTTGTACTCCTCAAAACTCTTCACCCATGCATTTTGTGCAAGAGTCGCTGGAGGCTCGAACGTACGATTTTCCTCCATCATTGATTTAATTGTCGGTGTGTCTGACATGCTTCCTCCTTCCAAAAGGAAAAATTGTTAATAATCTATTTTATTGATAAGAACAGAGGCCCCTGTATAAGGACTTTATCCCCTGATGTCAACATAACTGCTGTGGAAAAACTATTTCAATACAGCGTAATAATTATTGCAATCGCAAATCAGCGCTTATATTTTATTTGGCAAAATTATCATTTAAATAAGGCCCTCACTAATGAATATAGAAAAAGCATTAAATACTACAACTCCGAACGATAATAAAGAAAAT